>NZ_JALVAO010000016.1 GCF_027011145.1 Thermococcus sp.
TCTCAGGACGACCCATTCTGGCCCCAATCCAGCTTATTCCCCTATCGCGGAGCTTTATCCTGTTGTTCTCGTTGATAATGTCGATGACCGTGAAGAAAGGTTTGGCCTTGAACTCCCACTCGAGGTTGCCGAGGGGCGTTAAGAGCGCGGCACTCCATGGGTAATCGATTACGATTACCTTCCTCCTGTCTTCCGTCCGTTCAAGCCGGTGCGGAAGTCCGAGGAGCTCAAGGTAGCGCTTTATGGTTTTGTCGTTGTCGAGTATTACCCTTCTCGCGAACTTTAGCTTCCTGAACTCGTCCCACTCGATTTGAGCGTTCACCAAAGCCCTCTGGAGTTCCTCAACTTCCCCCGGGGTGAGGGTGTTCCAGTAGAGGGTGTAGTATGGATGGAGTGGAATGTCCAGAACCTTTGAGAGGTGAATTGCCATTTCAACGCTCGGCTTCACCCGAAGCGGGTCGCGGAGGAGGTTTTCAAGGAAGTCCGGGTCAATCTCAAGGTAATCAGCGGCCTCCTCAACGGCCTCACGGGGATTGTCTGAGAAAGGCTTCAGCTCGACCTCGTACAGTTCTTCAATTGCTTTAACAAGCTCCTGAACCCACCACTCCTCAACGTAGTTCGCCGGAAGAAGCGTCTGGTTGTTCTCCACGAAGTCGCCAAAGTTAACCAGAGCGTCCCCAACGTAAAGAATCTCCTCGACCTCGTTCCTGACCTTTAAAGCCGTCTCGTAGTCGTCGACCCTAATCACCGAGCCGTCCTTGAGCTTGACTATCGGCCCCTCGACGGTGGTCGCTGGAGTCACGATACAGCCCTTTCCGGGCCTCTCCGTCTTCATCTGGGTTCCAATCGCTATGAACTCGTCGAGGATTATCATCGTGGCAGGGTTGACGCTCCACGTGGCGAAACCGCTAACGCGGGAACGGCCGTACCTCAGCCTGAAACCGCCGTTTGTGGAAGGCTCGGCAAAGAGGGGCCTGCCGCCGATTATCTCCTTGGTGTACTTCTTGTTCGGGGCGATGTTGGCCCTAAACCTCTCGTAGAGCTCGTAGTAGAAGCCCTTCTCGACCTTCTCGGTCACTTCCTCAGTAATTCCCGAATCTTCAGCCTTGGATTCACTCGATTTGGAATCTTCCGTGCCCTTGCCTTTCTCCTTGGCCTCGACGAACTCCTTTATCCAGTCCCAGCCCTCTATCCCCATTTTGTCTATGTATTTAACCAGCTTCTTGGCCTTCTGAAGAACACCTTCCGCAAGAACGAGGATGGCTCCACCGCGAAGGTGGTTGGTCTCAACGCCGGGAACGTTCCTGTGGCTCACCTCAACCTTATCAGTCTCTTCACCAGTTATCTCGATGGGGATGTTCTTCATGGCCAGCCTTACTTCATCGGGTTCAGGATGATACTGCAATCTCGTGACGGCCCTGTGGTAGAGGTCAACCTCCTCAACCATTCTCTCTATGTGCTCCTCGCTCGGCTTGAAGCGGTCGAGACCGAGCTTCTTCCTCACGTAGTCGCCAACGAGGACGCTCAACGCTTGGGCCGTTCCGCCCGAGCTCCTTATCGGACCGGCGTAGTAGAGCGCGAGGTACTCGCTGTTGTCGGCCCAGGTGTTGCGCTTGATTTTAACGTCGGCTATTCCTTCCAGAGGAGCTGAGACTATTCCCTCGGTGAGTATCGCGAGGGCTGTTCTCACGGCCTGTTCCGCGTACTTCTCCTTGCTCCCCAGGTCACCGAACTTGCCCTCAATGATTTCATCAACGACCTTGAGGGCCGCGAGCTCTTTACCGTATTCCTTAACCAGAGCCCTAATCCTCTCGGCAACGCCCTTGGGCCCAACAAGGCTCTCAACACGCCCGGCCATGTCGGTAGCTTGGGGGACCTCAACGTCCAGACTCGGGTCCTTACCCTGCTCACGGGCCTTTCTCGCTATCTCATAGGCCCTGTCAATCTCGCGCTGGAGGGATTCGAAGTAGGCCTTCATCTCGGAGGAGTAGAGTTCCATGTTTGCTCACCCTCCGGAATGAGCCCGGATAAGCCTCCCGGTTATCTCTTTTCCTTTCTCCTCGCCAAATTCCTTAAACAATTCAAGAAGTTCATTGTATGTCCCATATCCACCGATAAAATCCCAAAATTCAGAACCGATTAAAACCTCGTTCTGAATGTCGAAATACATGCTTGTGAAACTCCAACGATATCGGGATTTCTCTTCTCCAAATGGGTTATATGGCATTCCGTAATAGGTTTTTGAACTGGGATACGTTGCGAGAAGATACAAAAACTTCTCCTTGGTTCGTCTTGTTTGATCTTTGTTGGGCTTTGGTGACTTAATTTCAATGAAATAATGGGTTTTTCCATCGTAGAGATAAAGATCAACAACGATTTTCTTAGTGGATGAATCCTGAGGCTTTGGGATATCTACCGGGTACGGCTTCACCCGCCCGGTAACAACGTCTTCAAGGAACCTGTCAACGAAACTTTCCACGTTCAGGGAAGCTGTTGCTTCAAAAGCTGAATTTCTCTTTACAACTTCCCACTTACCACTATCTTCTGCGATAATCTTGGCTATATACTCAAAAACACCCTGCCCGAGTGAAGTTGAAAATGATCTGAAAAAACTTTGAATGCGGAGAAGTTCCTTGGGGATCAAAGCCATATGGAACGGCTTATAATTTCCTTTCTCGGGGTCGAAGAGCGCTTTTTCAAGAACTTCGTCCTTGATAACTTGGGGGTCATATTTGTTGATAAGTCCCTGCATAAACCCTTCAAGGTAAGTCCAGATTTTTTCTTTAGTGACTTCCTTCATGATATCACTTCCTTAGGAATATCAAATACTCAAACCTAAGCCTTGCAAATCCTCCTAGGATTGCCCTTTCAAGGGCAAAGACTTCAGAACAACCGAGTTCAATACCCCAGTTAAGTATCTTGTCTTTAAAGTTCGTGCGTATTCCGTTAATGCTTATATCACCCAAGACTATGACTGCCCATCCGCCGGGTTTCAGAACCCGGATCATCTCCCCAACACTGCGCTTTAAATCCCTCTCATACAACACAAGTTTTTCTTTCCCCTTGCCCCTTAAACCTATCATCTGGTCCCTCAGAGCACTGATATCTATTCCAAAGTACTTCAAAAGGTGTTCATCATTCTTAATATAGTCCAATGCAATGCTATAGGGAGGTGAAGTCACTATTGCTTTAACACTTTCATCCGGATAGGGAAGATTGAGTGTCGAACCGATTGTGATATCATAATCACCAAGCTCTATATCGAGCTTCTGTCTCACATTATAAGTACCCTCAATTGTTTTAAGATATTCCTGAAGATTCTCATGGAAGAACTCCTGAAGGGACTTTTCTTTTCGGGTCCCTTTTAGATAAGTATAGTCAGAAAGTGCGTGAAGGTATACTAGCATTAGAAAGTTACGCCACTCAAAGGGGAGTTCGTGAAGTGAGGATCTGGGAAAATACGAATCCCATAGCAGTTCAAGGAGTTCCCTTGCATTAAGATGCTCTTCAACCGTTGGTTTTATTGAATTAGGTTGAACTTTGAGGTTCTTAAAATATTTAAAGGCCTCGTTCACTAAAGTGGGGGTTAACACATTGGAGAGCTCTGGGTACAAAATGCCCAAAGAGTCAAGTTTTATCTGGGAGATTATAGCAAGGGCCGGGTTTATTTCGACGCCTTTACCCGGGAGACCCAAGAGGGAGCTTTCTATAAGGGTAGTTCCAGAGCCGAGGTATGGATCAAGAACCACATCCGAATTCCTAGCGTTTGCAAAGTTTATGAGTGCCTTAACCATCTGCCCATGAAACTTGCCTTTATACGGATAAAACCAATGAGTCATGTATTGATTCGTATGCCCAATTTGGCCCTTTCCCTTCACAGAACTTATGTAATAGTGCCAACTTTTCTTACCGAAAACTTCTTCAAAGTATGCTGTCCTCTTAATGAACTCGTCAAGATCGCTAGAGAAGTTCAAAAATTCCATCTTAGCAAGTTGAAGTTCATATAATTGTTTTGCATCCTCAAATAGTTTCATCTCATTTGAAGTATATTCTCCTTCGGTTATCCACACCAAGATGTCTACCAAAGCTTGTGTATTTTTCATCCGCATAACCCCCCTAAGGTCTTTCCAAAGGAGTTTAAATCTTTTAGCTCTTTTAGCATTAAACACCCTCGCAGAACTGCTCAAAGCTTACAACCGCCCTCAAACGGGCCGTTTCAACGTCTATTATGGGAACCCGCGCAGGGGTAGGAACGATGTTCACCATCTTCTGGAACTCGGTCTGGGCCTGCCAGGTTCCGCTGTTTATGACGAAGACGCCGTTGTAAATCTTGTACTGCATAACGTGGACGTGACCGGCCTGGAAGAGGTCGGGAACGGACTCTATGACGAGGGTATCCTCCGGGTCGGGAGCTATGGGAACCTTGTTGCCGAAGGTCGGCGCGAGGTGCCTAAGCCTGAGGAGGTCGACCATTGCCTCGGCCGGCCTGTGGTGACTCCTCTTGGGTATGAAGTCAACCACGTCCTCGATTCCCCTTCCGTGGGCAATGAGAAACTCCCTGCCGTGGAGGTTTATCACAGCTGGATTGCTTATTATGACGGCGTTCTTGAGCTTGTATATCGGCCTTGCGTACTCCTCGTAAAAGCCCGGCTGTGGAAGGGCCGTCCTCGCGGCATCGTGGTTGCCTGGACCGATGAACATTGTTATATGCTCGGGAACGTTGCGGAGGAGGTTGGCTAAGGCCTCATACTGGTCGAAGATGTCCGGGATTTCCAGCTCGTTGTACTGGCCGGGGTAAATGCCTACACCATCAACCACGTCACCGCCGAGTATCATGTACTTAATCCTGCTCACGAGCTCTTCCTCGGCCCTGCTGTTGACCTCGCCGTTGAGCCACTCAAGGAACTTCTCAAAGGCCTTCTCGCAGAACTTGTTTGAACCGACGTGGATGTCGCTCAGCAGAACGGCGTAGACCTTCTCCTCGAGGGGCGGTTTTTCACGCCTGAACTTGGGAACGTCCGGGAGGAAAACGCGGTTGGCGAAGAAAATACCCCTGCCGGGCTGACCGCGGAATGCAACGACCGAATCGGGCATTATCGCGTTGTAAGCGTCTAAAGAGCCCTCCTTGTCCTTTCCGAGGAAGACCTTGATTCTGCCAGTGGAGTCTTCGACCTCGAACATAAAGCCCTTGGCCGTTTCCCTCTTGCTGTTAACAAGGCCGATTATCGTAACCTCGTCGTCCCTGACGTAGCTCAGCTTCGCGATGTCTATGACCGTCCCGATTTCGGGGTTCTCGCGAAAGATTCTGCGCATCTTCTTGAGCCTCGATTTGAAATAGCTCGAGTAGGCCTGGATTATTATCTCGCCCTCCTTGCTCGCGGCGTTCTTCACCCTGGGAGCCTCGAACTTCACGTTCTTGACGTCAAAGGTTACCTCCCACTCGTCGGGGATTTCCTTTGCACGGTAGTGGAAGCCCTCCCTGGGTTTTATCACGACGTTCTCGTAGGTCGAATAGCTCTTCTCGCCCTCAACGTCCTCTCCAACGTAAGCTATCGGAACACCGTAGTCGCCGTAAACTATTTTCGGCTTCACACCGTTCCCATTTTCGTAGTACTCCTCGCTATCAAGATAGCCGTTTCCGTAGCCATTCTCACCTTCCAGTGGAAGGCATTCCCCAGAGGGGTTTTCTAATACCGACCCCGATAGCTCCATGACATCGTTTTCGGGACTCTCGGGTTCAGAGGTTCCAGTGGAAATAAAACTCTCCTCCCCTGAAACATCCTCACTGGAAGCTTCTTTATCAACAAAAAGGCCATCAGACTGCTCCAAATCCACGCCAGTTCCAGTGGAAATAGAGGTCTCGTCGGAAGATTCGGAAAGCTCATCGCTATTTTCCGTAGAAACAGGAACTGGGGACTCGAACTCAGACACATCTCCAGTGGAAATAGAACTCGATTCTTCACCGGATTCTACTGTCTCAAAAGGCTCCGGTTCAGATGGCTTTTCTGTAAAAACGGGCTCAGAAACGGATGTTTCAGGAGTTTCACCGATTTCTCTAGAGATTTCACTGAGAGAGCCTTCCAAAGGCCCTTCCGTTTCGAGCCCATCGGAGACCTGCCCAACTGGTTCTCCAGTGGAAACAATGCCCTTCTCCACGAGAAACTCCTCAGCGAGTGAGGAGTCAACAACGAAGGTTCCCCTGGCCTTGGCAAACTTAATCAGCTCGGCAAGGGTGAAGTCCTTCTTGTAGTGGGGTTCGAGGAGGTAGTAGGCCGATGGCGTTATCAGATACTTGTTCTTGATTAAATCCTCGATTAACATCAGAACAACCTCCTCTGCCGGGAGAGGGTCAGCGTGAGGAGGCTCCTAACCTGTTCATCGTGGCGGTATATGTTCTTCACCATGTAGGGGGTAACGTTCAGCCGTATCTCCTTTGTCCTCCCGTAACGTCCCTTGCTGACGACCTTAGCGTTGATGATTCCAAGCATGTCGAGTTCGTTAATCAAATCGCTCACGCGCCTCTGAGTGAGGGGCTCCACGTCGAGGTGGTCGCAGAGGGATTTGTAAACGGAATAAACATCGCCCGTGTTCGCCGGCAACTCGCCGTTCTCGTCGAGCATAACTATTGCATAGAGGAGGACCTTCGAGTGGAGCGGAAGGGTCTTTATGACCTCCTCCATCGTGTCCTGCTCTATCTTTTCCTGCGCCTTCCAGACGTGTCTTTCAGTTACCTTGCTTGCCCCCTCGCGCTCCGCTATTTCACCGGCAACGCGGAGCAAATCCAAAGCGCGCCTCGCGTCACCGTGTTCCCTGGCCGCTAAGGCCGCACAGAGCGGGACGACGGCGTCATCGAGGACACCCTCATAGAAGGCCTCCTTGGCACGTTGCATTAGAATGTCCCTGAGCTGGTTGGCATCGTAGGGCGGAAAAACAACCTCCTCCTCGCTCAAACTCGAGAGAACACGGGCGTCTAGATATTCCTTGAACTTGAGGTCGTTTGAGATACCGACTATGCTCACCTTCGCCCTCGACAGCTCCGTGTTTATCCTCGTCAGGGAGTAGAGGATGTCGTCGCCACTCTTCTTAATGAGCTTGTCAATCTCGTCCAGAACGATTATAACAAAGCGCTCCTTCGCATCTATGACCTCTTTCAGCTTGGCGTAGACTTCATCGGTGGGCCAGCCGACGAGGGGAACCTCCACACCGCTTTCCGCCTTGAAGTGGTTCACTATTCTTGCAAGAACGCGGTAGTGGGTGTCGACTATCTCACAGTTGATGTAGATAACCTCAACTGGAATGTTGTACTTCTTCGATATCTTCTTGAGCTCCTCGGTAACGAATTTTACAGTCACGGTTTTACCCGTGCCGGTTTTACCGTAAACAAAAACGTTGGAGGGCGTTTCCCCCCTGAGAACTGGAACGAGGATATGAGCGAGTTCGTCAATCTGCTCGTGCCTGTGAGGGAGTTCCTTTGGAGTATAGCTGTGCCTGAGCACTTCCTTGTTCTTGAATATCTTCTTGGCGTGAAGGTACTTCTCGAATATCGAGGTCAGGTAGTCGTCACTGCCCATGGCTCCCATCTCCACAGGAAATCATACACCCCTCAGGGATTACCGCCGAGAGAGACGCTATAGGCGTAATGAAATGACATTCAATATGAGGATAATTTGAATATTTTTCAACATTTGCCCGGATTTTGGGAGCTTCTCCCAGATTTCCACCGGAAGCACAGGATACAGTGGAAAGCATAGCAACTGCGGAGTTCGGGTTTATATGCCTTGTTGAACAGGAAGATGTAAAAAGACAGCCAACGCATCGGAGGGTTGGTCTCAGAAATAACCCCTCTCGTCTTCCTCTGGAAGGACTTCTGACAACAGAGCCAGGGCCTCCTTTCTCGGCATTCCCACCTTGGAGACGAGAAACTCCAGGAGTTCCTCCCTGCTGGCGCCTTTTCTGAGCCTCTCGTAGACCATGGCAAGCACGCGCTCCCTGAGGAGGTTCTCAAACTCACTCTCAAGCCCCAGGGCAGAGACGGCCGAAAGAAGGCCGAACAGAAGGGCTGAGAGGGCGTCGTTAAACTCCTTCTTCCCCAGCGTCGAGGAATCAAGGTCCACTGCTAGGTAAACGTCGTCGTTCATACCCATGAGGATGAATTTCATCAGGTTTATCTCAGCGTTCAGCTTCAGGAGGGCATGGTAGACCTTGAGCTTCTCGTCCTTCGTCATCGAGAAGGTCTCAAGCCCCATGGGAGCGAGCAAACGGATGAAACCGTCACCAAAGGAAACCAGCAGGGTGAATGGCATCCTCGGATGTTCGGCCATGTAAAGGTTGGGCTCGAGTTGCTTGACGGTCCAGGGCAGGTCAACGATGTCGTTCGCATCGTCGTTGCCGGAGCGCAACCACTCGAGAACCTTCTCCAGGACTTCCATTGGAACCACCAGCTGAAATAGGGCGGTGACAAATTAAGGGTTTGCCCCTCCATAGGAAACGAGAAAGTTAAATGCACACGAATGTACACAAGATTTTGTATTTGGAAACTAGAAAGAAATTAGGTCTACCTATTTCCACTGAAAGGGAAATGAACATAAATGGACAGCCAACAAAGGACACTAGTGCGCTTTAAAGTGCAGAATAGTTAAACAATACCAGTTGCAATTTAATAAAAGTTAAACAGAGCATATCCCCCCCAGAGTTTTGTTTCCAGTGGAACAGGGTTCTGATGGCTTCCCATCATAAGACCGACTCAAAGTTGATAAAAGGCTCCCATTCTTTATATCAGCGCCGGTTTTTATATCTTTTGATGAACAAACGATTAAAATGAGAAGATAAAACAGGATAATTCTGAACGACTTAATAAGAACTAGCCAAATACAATGAACAATTCAACAGCTACGTACTTAAACAACTCACCTGAATTCTCATTACCTTTATCTACTCTCTCAAAACCGTCCATTTTCCGAAAGTGGGTTCCAGTGGAAATGAAACTCTGGGGGGTCTTTTCGATGCTCATCGAAAAAGACCTTTGTTTCCACTGGAAAAACTGTCGCCTGTAGTATCTTTAAGAACACCAATGGATGGTTCCGTCTTGGGAGCATCTTTTTAAGGTTCGAGTGGAAATGAAACCCATGCTCCCGGTGCCAGTGGTGAGACGGCTTTTGCGCATGAAGGTTAAGGTGAGCCGTAACCGGCTGATGCAGATAGCCGTTTCAGTGCTTGGACTCGCTTTGGTGTTCGCGGTGGCGTTTTCCTATTTTGAGAACGTGGATTTCTTCACGGCCTTCTACTGGGCGGTAATAACGATGGCGACGATTGGCTACGGCGACGTTACTCCCAGGACTGAAGCCGGAAGGATAGTTGCGATGATTGCCGCCGTTGCTGGAATATCAACGTTTACCGCCCTTGTTTCCCTCCTCGCTGAGAACTTCATCTCTTCTTCTCTCAGGAGGATGATGGGTATGCACCGTGTTAAGTACTCCAACCATTACCTCGTAATCGGACGGGGGAGTAGCGTTTCAACGTGCGTAAACGAGCTCTTCGGTGCAATCGAGCGCGGTGAACTGAAGCTTGCCCCAATAGTCGTGGTCTTTCCAGATGAAGAGGAACGCAAGCGGGTAGAGCTTCCAGAGGAAGTGGAAGTTTTAATCGGCGACCCCACGAGCAGGGAAACCCTTGAGAGGGCCCGGGTTGATAGGGCCTCCCACGTAATCCTGGCCCTTGAGGACGACTCCAAGGCCGTTTTCGTCACCTTGATGGTTAAGAGAATGTCAAAGGCCAAGGTTTTCGTTGAGGTTCTGAGTGAGGACAGCGTCGAGCTCCTGAGGGGAGCGGGGGCCGATAGGGTTGTGGTGAGCAGGAGCCTCGCCGGAAGGCTCTTGGCCAGTTCGATTTTTGAGCCTGAAGTTGTTGACGTCATCGACGACATAACCAGCTCGGTAAGGGGCTACGATGTTGCGGTTATGGACGGAAACGCCTTCTGGGGCAGACCTTATATAGAGGCCCTCCGTGAGCTCAAGGAAAGGGAGAACGTTTTCCTCCTTGGTTACTACCACAACCGGCCAGTCCTCAACCCTCCCCTTGAGGAGCCGATCCCTCGCGGGGCGAAACTGATAGTTCTGAGAGGCTCTGTTTCCACTGGAAAACTTTGATAAAAACGCCCATTGCAGGTAGTTTTCTTTTTTCTGGGCTTTTCAGTAAAATTGGGGCCATTATAAAGTTTGTTTTTCGAAACGGGCGAAAGCCTTAAAAGATTGGTCGTTGAGATGGGGTGGGCAAAAAGTATATTAACCCCACAGTTTTACTCCCGACAAAGGTATTTAGGTGAGTCTTATGGCCAAGAAGAAGGTTGAAGAGGTTAAGGAGCTTGAGGAGTTCGAGGAGCTTGAAATAGCCGGAAGCTCACATTCATCACCAAAGAAGAAGGAGAAAGAAATCAGAACCCTTGAGGATTTGCCCGGCGTCGGCCCTGCCACCGCTGAAAAGCTCCGCGAGGCCGGTTACGACACCATCGAGGCCATAGCAGTTGCTTCCCCCCTCGAGCTCAAGGAGATAGCGGGGATAAGTGAAGGCGCCGCGCTCAAGATAATACAAGCTGCTAGGGAAGCGGCCAACATCGGAACCTTCATGCGCGCAGATGAGTACATGGAGAAGAGAAGGACAATAGGCAGGATTTCCACTGGAAGCAAAAGCCTCGACAAGCTCCTCGGCGGTGGAATCGAAACGCAGGCCATAACCGAGGTCTTCGGTGAGTTCGGCAGTGGAAAGACGCAGCTGGCCCATACCCTCGCAGTTATGGTCCAAAAGCCCCCCGAGGAGGGCGGTCTTGGCGGTTCCGTCATATGGATCGACACCGAGAACACCTTCAGGCCCGAGAGAATAAAGCAGATAGCCGAGGCTCGCGGTGTAGACCCCGATGAAGCCCTCAAGAACATCTACGTTGCCCGGGCATTTAACAGCAACCATCAGATGCTCCTCGTCGAGAAGGCGGAGGAAATAATTAAGGAGAAGGCCTCAACGGACAGGCCCGTTAAGTTGCTCGTCGTTGATTCCCTCATGGCCCACTTCAGGAGCGAGTACGTCGGAAGGGGTAGCCTTGCGGAGAGACAGCAGAAGCTGGCCAAGCACCTCTCAGATTTACACCGCCTCGCCGACCTCTACGACATAGCGGTCTTCGTCACCAATCAGGTTCAGGCGAAGCCAGATGCCTTCTTCGGCGACCCGACGAGGCCCGTTGGAGGTCACATTTTGGCACACAGTGCGACGCTCAGGATTTACCTCAGGAAGGGCAAGGCAGGAAAGAGGGTTGCTAGGCTGATAGACAGCCCGCACCTTCCCGAGGGAGAGGCCGTCTTCAGGATAACCGAGAGGGGCGTTGAGGACTGAAGTTTTCCTCTGATTTTCAGCCTTTCTTTTTAGGAGTTTTATGTGGCCCGGGCTTTCGCTATCGGGTAAGCTTTTTGATTCTATCAATCTTAAACACTCTCTTCGGCTTTCTGGGGTTTATCTCTCGCGTAGGATTGGGAGGAAAATTCTCGCTGTTGTTTTGCTTTCACTTGCGGTGGCCATGCTCTTTGTCATCTGGAGCATTTTTAAGGTCAAATTTCTGAGTCTCTAAGGGGGAAGGGATGAAATCTGGAAAAAGGCTTGTGCTGGAAGCTGTAACGGCTCCCTTGATAATGTGGGTTTTTATGTGGGTTCTGTTCTACATTCGTCCTCCTCACGATATTAGTCGGGAGAATTTCAATACCTCTTGGCTGATGATTACTGCGGTTTCTATTTGATAACTCTGTTTATTGTTGCCCTCTTTGTTGGAAGACTTCTGAGAAAAGCGGGATACAGGTTTAGGTTCAGAGAGCTACCGAGGGTTTTGGAGGAAGCCGACCCAAAAATCATCGGTGACTCAACGAGGGATATCTTTAACATTGTGGCAATGTGGGGTGTTTTCAGCACCGCGGTCCTTGGATTTGGAATTGAAAAGGGAGTGGTTTATTTCCTCAACCTGGCTGTGCAATGCGTGATGATTTGCATCCCCGTGTTTTTATCGGTGGCCGTTCTGTTTATCGACTTTCCCCTTTTCCTCTACGCCCGTTTTGTCGGGAAGGAATCCTCGCCGGGTTCCAGGGTGATACTCCTCGGTTCGCTGGTTTCCCTGTCTTCCTTGCTCGCACTGGGCTTGGTTGCAAATTATTTTGATGTTCGTGTCGAGGTAATACGTCCCCTTCTGAACTTCTACGGCCAGCGAACAGCGTATAGGTGCTTCCTGTTGCTCTCAGGGCTGAATGTCATTTACAGTCTCGTTGGAATGTTTCTCTACCCCAAGAACAGGAAACTGGGTTTTCTGCTCCTCCTGCCGATTATTGTGTTCATCGCCCGCACCCTGCTCGTGGTATTCCTCCGGATTCTCCGTTGACTTTTTATATCTCTCCCGACAATCCACACCCCATGCCCAAAGTCGAGTTTAAAACCAACCCCTCTCCAGAGGAAATAAAGCTCCTCCTCGACTCGGCCATCTCCTCCGAGGGCATGCTCACAATCTTTGCCCGCTGTAAAGTTCACTACGAGGGCCGGGCGAAGAGTGAGCTCGGTTCGGGTGACAGAGTAATAATTGTCAAGCCAGACGGTTCATTCCTGATTCACCAGAGCAGGAAGAGGGAGCCGGTAAACTGGCAACCGCCCGGAAGTGTTGTCCGCCTCGAGCTGAAGGAAAAGCCCGTTCTGGTCTCGGTCAGGAGAAAGCCGAGGGAAACCCTTGAGGTCGAGCTTGAGGAGGTCTACCTAATCACGGTCTTCCACGCCGAGGACTACGAGGAGCTGGCTTTGACTGGAAGCGAGGCGGAGATGGCGGAGTTAATCTTTGAAAACCCGGAGGCTATCGAGCCCGGTTTTAGGCCACTCTACCGGGAGAAACCCATAAAGCACGGCATCGTCGATGTCCTCGGCGTTGATAAGGAAGGAAACATCGTAGTTCTGGAGCTTAAGCGCAGGAGGGCAGATTTACACGCGGTGAGTCAGCTCAAGCGCTACGTTGAGACACTTAAGGAGGAGCATGAAAACGTCCGGGGAATCCTCGTCGCACCTTCTCTAACATCTGGAGCCAAAAAGCTCCTGGAAAAAGAGGGGCTGGAGTTCAGAAAGCTGGAACCCCCGAAAAGGGACAAAAGGTCCAGGGGAAAACAGCTCAGACTCTTTTAGCCCATGCTCATCTCGTGGGGGAAGAGCTCCCTTACTCTGGCAACAAGGATTCCGTCCCTTCTCTCGACCTCGACAACCCTGCCGAGACCTATGAGCTTTACCCTTGCCCTGCAGACTGTCATTTCCCTCTCATCGCTTTCCTCCCAGGGAATTCTCGTGTCTATCTCCTTGGCCTCAAGCAGTTCAGCGAGCAGACCTTCGGTTCCGGCTGAAACGTCCTCGAATGGGTCGTATGTCAGGAAGACCTTGAGGGCCTCGTTGAGGGCCTCTTCAATGGCCAGAACGTTCCTCGCGCTTCTAAGTTCTATCGTTCTGTAGGGGTTCCTGAGAAGTTCATCCAGAACGCGTCTCGCTATTCCCGAGAGGATTACTGCCTCCATGCTCTCACCTCACAGGTAGATGCTCTCGTACTGCTTCATCTCCTTCTTTCTCGCCTGTTCCATCTGCTCGTGCATCTTCCTGAGCTGTTCCTCTATCATCTCTGCCTCCTTGATGAGCGGTTCCGTTGAAACGTCTATGGGCGTTAGCTTCTTCAGGACCTCTATGACGTTGGCGGCCGCCCTTGGGTCCGGTCTGTCGCCGAAGGTCTCCCCGAGCAGAACGTATGCGTTAAGGCCCTTCTTTCCGGCCTCCCAGAGGAGCTTCCCGCTCATTCCCATAATCGAGCCGTACTGGAGTATCTTCGCTCCCGCCTCCTCAAGTTCCTTGTTGAGCTCTTCCCTCGCTCCAACACCCCAGACTTCCATCTTCTCCTTGAAGAACCCTATGCCTATGCCCCCTATGGAGATGACCTTCTGGGCGTTCATGTCGCTGAGATAACCCGCGAGTTCCTTCGCTATCTCGTTGACGAGCGTCGGGGGAACGTAGATGTCAGCGACAGCGACTATTATGTTGTCCTTACCGTAGAAGCGGAGCGGTGGATTGGGCTTTCCTTCGAGGACTATGCTCATCGGCGGTAGGAAGGGGCTTTCAACGTAGCCTATCATCTCCATTCCGAGCTCTTTGGCCAGGAAGTTACCGACTATGTGGCCGACCAGTCCTATTCCGGGGTAACCTTCGATGAGTATAGGGTTCTTTATCTCCGGCAGGATGAGCTTTACCGGCTTTTCCATGCCCTCACCTCCGGGAGTATTTAGTTCCCGAAGGTTATTAAAGTTTCCGCCCTTTATTTCCACTGGAACGGCAACCCTTATATGAGTGGAGCAAGCAGTTAACATGGTGATGACCATGCCAAGGATAGGCATCATAGGCGGTTCCGGGGTTTATGGCGTCTTCGAGCCGAAGGAGACCGTTAAGGTTCACACACCGTACGGCAGGCCGTCCGCTCCAGTGGAAATAGGCGAAATTGGCGGTGTAGAGGTGGCCTTTATACCGAGACACGGCAAGCACCACGAGTTTCCACCGCATGAGGTCCCCTACAGGGCGAACATCTGGGCGTTGAAGGAGCTCGGTGTCGAGAGGGTTATAGGGGTTACCGCCGTCGGCTCACTCCGCGAGGAATACAAGCCGGGCGACATCGTCATAACTGACCAGTTCATAGACTTCACCAAGAAGAGGGAATACACCTTCTACAACGGTCCTAAGGTGGCCCACGTCTCGATGGCCGACCCGTTCTGCCCGGAGATGAGGAAAATCTTCTACGAGACCGCCAAGGAGCTCGGCTTTCCGGTTCACGAAAAGGGCACCTACGTCTGCATTGAAGGCCCGCGCTTTTCTACAAGGGCGGAGAGCTTCATGTTCAGGCAGTACGCCCACATAATAGGCATGACGCTCGTTCCAGAGGTTAACCTCGCTCGCGAGCTTGGAATGTGCTACGTTAACATCGCAACGGTTACAGACTACGACGTCTGGGCCGAGAAGCCTGTTGATGCTCAGGAAGTGCTCAGGGTCATGGCCGAGAACAACTACAAGGTTCAGGAGCTCCTCAAAAAGGCAATCCCGAGAATTCCGGAGGAGCGGAAGTGTGGCTGTGCTGATGTACTTAAGACTATGTTCGTGTGAGCTTTTCTGGCTTCTCCCTTCTTGGTTTTAATCGGTGAAACCTTTTTAACCCTTCCAGTAAACACACCCCTTTAAAAGGGGGTGGCTGGAGTGAGCATTCTCATAAGGAACGGTTACGTCATCTACGGCGAGAACCTGGAGGTCGTTAAGGCCGACGTTCTAATTGAGGGAAACAGAATCGTCGAGGTCAAGAAGGGCATCAACGAGTCCGCCGAGACTGTCATAGATGCAACGGGTAAGGTCGTTTCCCCGGGCTTCGTGAACCTTCACACGCATTCCCCAATGGGCCTCTTCCGCGGTTTGGCCGACGATTTGCCCCTCATGGAGTGGCTGGAAAAGCACATCTGGCCGAGGGAGGCCAAGCTAACAAGGGAGCACATAAAGGCCGGCGCTTACCTTGGTGCGCTTGAAATGATTAAGACTGGGACGACGACTTTCCTCGACATGTACTTCCAGATGGATGCCGTCGCTGAGGCCGTCCTCGATTCTGGCCTAAGGGGCTACCTAAGCTACGGCATGATAGACCTTGGCGACCCCGATAGAACGGAGAAAGAACTGAAGGAAGCGCTCAGGGAGATGGAGGCAATAGAAGGCCTCAACTCGGAAAGAATTCACTTCGTTTTCGGACCCCATGCCCCGTACACCTGCTCGATAGCCCTTCTGAAGGAGGTCAGAAAGCTCGCGGATGAGCACAGTAAACTGATAACCATACACGTGAGCGAGACGATGGCCGAGCTCGGCAAGATTCAGGAGCGCTACGGCAAAAGTCCGGTCGTTCTGCTCGACGAGATAGGCTTCTTTGGAAGCGACGTGATAATAGCCCACGGCGTCTGGCTGGACAGCAGGGACGTGCAGATACTCGCGAGGAACGGCGTTACAGTTGCTCACAACCCGGGAAGCAACATGAAGTTAGCGAGCGGTGTCATGCCCCTTCAAAAGCTCCTTAATGCTGGAGTTAACGTCGGTCTGGGAACCGACGGGAGCGCCAGCAACAACAACCTCGACATGGTTGAGGAGATGAAGCTCGCCGCTTTACTCCACAAGGTTCACAACCTTGATCCCACGGTGGCGGATTCTAGGACAGTCTTCAGAATGGCCACTCTCAACGGTGCCAGAGCGCTCCGCCTCAACGCCGGCGTTATAAAGCCCGGCTATCTGGCCGATGTGGTCGTCTTCGACTTCAACAAACCCCACCTGAGGCCCATTAACGACATCGTGAGTCACATCGTTTACTCGGCCAACGGCAACGACGTAGAGACGACGATAGTTGACGGAAAGGTTTTAATGCTCGACCGCGAAGTTCTTACGCTGGACGAGGAGAAAATACTAAGCAAGGCGGAGGAGGTGGCGCGTGAACTATCTTGACCTTGTATTCGGCGTTGCGCTTCTCATCTCCTACGTTATTCTCTTCTACAACCACCACCTTACGGGCCGGAAGGCGCTTCTCTATTATTCACTTGCATGGCTGAGCCTGTCCGTTCCGGTATTCTCATCTGACAGAGCAGTTCATATCGTGGGCCTGGCCTTTTTCTCGGCCTTCCTATGGGCGGGTAACATTGAGGCAATCAGGGAGCTCACTCTGGATAACGAAACAGCTCGAAGCTTAGTTTATCTCTCAATAGTCCCTGTTCTGTTTGTGTTCTTAACGTATCCTGAGCACGGGACGTACGCTTATCTCCTCATTGGTCTTTGGATTGTGTTGTCAGGGGTTTTTCTAGGTTTCTATGGGCAGAGAAGATTCTTAGTAATGTCTGTTCTTCAGGGCGTTTTTGGGAGTATTGTTTTTCTTGCTCTGTTCGTTAACTCTCAAAATATCAGGTATGTTCATGCTTTTGTTGGTGTTTCTCTAGCCTTTGAGTCAGTTAGGGTCTTTATGAGAAGTTCTTTTGTGGGTGATTTCTCGATAGGTTCTCTTGAGGATTCAAACCTCGATGAAAAGCCCGGTCTTTTCCTCGTTTCTTCTCTTCCGGAGAACGTCCTCCCATCGGCCCTCGTCTTCTCAAGAACCCCCCGTGATTCCCCTAACTGGTTCTGGATAACAAACATTCGCGATGAGCGGGCAATTTCGCCGACAAACCTCCCAAAAATCCTTGACATGGCGGTTAAGTTTATGAAAGAGGCAAAAAGCGCGGGGAAAAAGCCAATCGTTGTCATTGATGGCCTCGACTACCTCGTCCTTGAGAACGGCCTTCCCAGCGTTTTGAAGTTCCTCTCTTCTCTGAGGGACTATTCCCTGATGAACGATGCAACGGTTTTTATCGTTGGGAGCGATGAGTTCCTCTCTGAGCGCGAAAGGACGCTCCTGAAGAACATCATCGGTGAGGGCAATGCTTGAGGTCGTTAGGGGAGACATAACCCGCTTTCCTGCGGAGGCTATAGTGAACGCGGCAAACCGCTATCTTGAGCACGGCGGCGGCGTTGCCTACGCGATAGCAAAAGCGGCCGCCGGAAACGTTGCCGAGTACATTCGAATAAGCAAGAAAGCCATGAGGGAACAGCTCGGAAAGAACTTCATCGAGCACGGCGAGGTTGTGGTTACTCCCCCGATGAGGCTCGAAAAGTACGGAATCAAATACGTTATCCACACGGTTGGCCCCTACTGTGGCGGACTCTGGGACGAAGACAAACGGGAGAAACTGAAAAGGGCAATCCTTGGCGCTCTGAGAAAGGCGGAGGAGCTTGGGGTTAAAAGCATAGCCTTCCCGGCTATAAGTGCCGGCATCTACGGCTGTCCGCTTGACGAGGTAGTGAGGACGTTTAAAGAGGTCGTTGAGGAGTTTTCAAAGGAAGCAAGGAGCGTCGAGAGAGTTTATTTGGTGCTCTACTCTGAGGACTCATACAGGGAGGCCCTTAAAGTTCTCGGGAGATAGACTCATGGAGGAGTTGAGCTATTACCTCCGGCTTATCCTGTCTGTAAGGCTCTTTCTCAGGCTCTTTTCCTTTTCGTATCCCCTCTATTTGGTTGTTATGTACAACTTTCCCGTCTTTGAGGCTGTGTCCATGAAGCTCTGGATTGGCTACATTGCTTTTATGGCCCTCTTGGAGCTCGTTCTTGCGGTGTTTGTTGACAGGCCATTTTCGAGGCACCTTTTGAAAATCTACGTTTTTCTTGCGGTTTTTCTTGAGTTTCCCTACGCCCTGGTGTCACTCTCAAAGGCCTATGCCGAAATGATGTCTTTTCTTCTCTTGGTTTTTCTCTGGTACGGTTCCCTTTTGTTGCTTCTCCACCTTTTAGTCCGTTCAACTAACAATCGTAAGACTTATATGTCATGAGATGAGAAATTGGGGTGTAATTGAATGCCTTGGAAGGAGGCTGAAAAATGACCTCAAGCAGGGAATATGACCTCCTTCGAAAGCTCTTCGTGGTTATGACTTTCTTTTTCGTCATCGGATTCTGGATACTCTACTACTCGCTTCGGCCAGTCATATGTGCCACAACGAACTACTGCGAGTTTGACCCCCTTGGCTCCCCGATCGGTAATCTTGACGACATTGTAATTTTCTCCGGCCTGGCAATGATGCTCATGTCCCTCATGATTTACTACGTTACGGGCGGGGAGAATTAGCGATGGGTTTTTACCGCATTCACTCTAATTTTTATCGGTGATACCATGCGCATCGAGGACGTTTACGTATGGGATATCAACGCGAAGTGGCTCGGCATTTCACCGTTCCAGCTCATGGAGAACGCCGGTTCTGGCGTTGCCAGGACGATAGAGGAGCGCTTTGGGAAGGGCCTTAGAATAGCGGTCTTCTCCGGCACCGGCAACAACGGCGGGGACGGCTTTGTTACGGCGAGACACCTGAGCTTCGATAATGAGGTAACTCTCTTCCTGGTCGGCGATGAGGTTAAGATAAGGAGTGAGGAAGCGAGACACAACTGGGAAATACTCAAGAGGCTCGATTTCGTGGAAATCAAAGTCCTCAAGGACTCGGCCTACATAAGGAACCTCGACCTCAGCGGTTACGACGTCATCGTTGATGCCCTCCTCGGGGCTGGCACAAAGGGTGAGCCGAGGGAGCCGATACGCTCGGCAATAGAGAAGATAAACGAGTACGCTGGAAGAGCGAAAATAGTCAGCATAGACCTCCCGAGCGGTTATCCCTCCCAAATCCGCGTTAAAGCGGACTTCGCGGTTACCTTCCAGTGGGACAAGGAGGAATATGAGGGCTTTGAGCGCGTTGTGGTTAAGATAGGCTACCCGCGGGAGCTCTACCATCTCGTTGGGCCCGGTGATGCCAGGTTTGCGCTCAGAAAGAGGGGCCAGCACAAGGGTCAGAACGGTAAACTCCTCGTCATCGGCGGGAGCGAGAACTACTACGGTGCTCCATACCTGGCCTCCAAAGCCGCTTCCTACCTTCTCGATTTGGTTTATCTGGCCATGCCCTCCCTGCCTGCCGGGAAAATTACGGACCCCGATTTGATTCTACGGCCTTTCGATGGTGAGAACTTCTCAATTGAACACCTCAATGGCCTGCTTGAGCTGGCCGAGAAGGTCGATGCCGTTGTGATTGGTCCGGGAATGGGCCTTGAAGATGAAACAAAGGAGCTCGTCAGGGAGTTCGTGAGGCGTTGTGAGAGGCCGATGGTGATAGATGCCGACGGCCTCAAGGCAGTGGCCGGGGGCTTGGACATCCTAAGGGGCAAGACCTTCGTCTTAACACCCCACGCCGGCGAGTTCAAGGTTCTCTTCGGCGTTAAACCACCGGAAAGCCTTCTTGAGCGGGCTGAACTCGTCAGGGCAAAAAGTGAAGAAATCGGCGGTGTGGTTCTCCTTAAGGGGCCCTACGACGTGATAAGCGATGGAAAAACCTGGAAGTATAACAGAACAGGAAACAGGGGCATGACAACCGGCGGAACCGGGGACGTTTTGGCGGGTCTTGTGGGGGCATTGCTGGCCCTTGGAAACAAACCTCTCCGCTCGGCGTCGGTCGGAGCTTTCCTGAACGGACTCGCTGGTGACCTTACCGCGGAGGAGCTCGGCGAAAACTTCACAGCAATAGAGATTATAAAGAGAATCCCAAAGGCGGTAAAATGGGTAGAGGAATTTTAGATTTCTATCAGCTCTTTGACTTTTTCTGCCTTTTCGCAGAGTTCGCAACTCTGAAGGAAAACGAGCACGTTGAGGAAGTGGAAGAGCTCTATTTCGCTCATCTCGACGTTTGCTTCCGAGATTTGCCTAATGATTGGTTGAGAATTAATCTCTATCTCGTTTAGAATTTCTTTCACGATATCTTTGAGTCTTTTTTTGTCTCGAATCTTAATCCCCGCCTTTTCTAAGATTTGAACTATCCTCTCTGCTTCGATTGAAAGATAATCTTGCCGAAAGTCTTCGATGCTCTCGTCTGGTTCTGCTTTTACTAGAAACAGTCTAGCGGTTCTTCCATAGAGCTTCTCGTTGCCCTCACTTCCAAGTTCCTCCACAAAACCGGCTTTTTCCAGAGCCTTAATATGGCGGTATATAGTTGTCCTGTCCTTTCCAAGCGCCATGCTGAGCTCCCATATTGTCATTGGTCTCTGCCTGAGGAGCTGAAGGATTTTAAATCTTGTTTCATCGGACAAAATTCTAACCTTTTCAGCCTGTGTGATTATAATAACTTCTTTCACCGTTAATATTCCTCCAGTTTGTCTTGGGGTGTCTCCTCTTCATCAACTATCCTTCTTCCTGCGGCAACCATATCAATACTGTGGACAACACCTCCAAATTCTTCAATAGTTCTAACGATTTCATCGTAGTCAAGGTTGTCCCCGACAATCGTTATTTTGACGTTTTCAGTTTCTTTGTCGATTTCTACCAGGGTTATGTTCACTCCTTCCACTCCTTCAAGTTCACTGAGTCCAAGAGCGAGTTCTGTGACTATTGGTTGATGAGGCTTTAAAACATCAAGAACGAGAAGTCTTATTCCACGTGCCATGGCAATCACTTCTTAAGCAGTTCACCTAATTTTTTGATAAGTTTAATGCTTTCTTCATCTTGTCCCATTCTTGCAATGGCGAGCCACTCTATAGCGTGGATTATGTCCTCGTTGGAGAAGTCTTTGAGCTCATTTTCTTTTTCTTCAATTTCTTTCGAGATCTCCGTTTTGTATTCGTGCTCCTTCTTGAGGAGTTCGTCCATTACATTGAGGAGCTCGCCCTCGTCGAACTCATATCCAAGGGTCCGGAAGATGTCGAGCTTGGTTTTGAGCTTTGAGCGAGCGAAGTATCTTAACTCTTCATCGCCGAGGTAGAGGTTGATGTAAAACGCATCAGCGGTTCTTCCGTAGTACTTCTCAACTAAATTTCCCTTCATCTCGGTCCTCTTGACCTCTACCAGCCCAGCCTCCTTGAGCTTCTCGATGTGGTGGTATATCGTCTGCGGAGTTTTTCCGAGAATCTCGCTGAGTTGTGAAATCGTCATCTCCCTGTTCCTGAGGAGGGCTAATATTTTTCTCCTTGTGTCCTCTAGCATCAGCTTTATTACCTCTGGGTCGGTTATTACCTTCACCTTAGACATCACGATCACCTAGTCTTAACGCTCCAATGTTCCTTTAAACGCTAAAGTGTTTTAACCTTTTCCGTTCCGGTATCTTTATATATGTAAAGCCATCTGCTTTTAAAGTCTATGGATAAAACGTCCAATTTAGGAAGTCTTAAATAGCCCTGACCGAAAAACCTTCGGAGGTGGTCATCGTGGAGGCTCCACAGCTGGACTTTCTGTTTTATCCGAAGAGCGTGGCTGTTATAGGCGCTTCCCACGTTCCCGGAAAGGTTGGAAACGCCATAATGCGCTCCATGACGCTCCGCTTTAACGGGAAAGTTTACGCAGTGAACGTTAAGGGCGGGGAAATAGAGGTAAACGGCAAGAAGTTTAAGGTCTACAGGAGCATTAAGGACATACCCGATGAGATTGACGTTGCCGTCATAGCGGTCCCGGCCAAGTTCGTGCCGGATGTTATAGACGAGTGCGGTGAGAAGGGCGTTAAGGGGGCCATAGTTATTTCGGCCGGTTTTAAGGAGGCCGGAAGGGCAGACCTTGAGGAGGAACTCGTGAGAAGGGCTAAAAAGTGGGGCATAAGGCTTGTCGGCCCGAACTGTCTCGGTGTTACCAACCTCGAGAACGGCTTTGACTGTAACTTCAACCCGCCGGAAAGGCAGGCGAGACCGCCCTTTGGAAAGGTCGCCTTCATGAGCCAGAGCGGTGCCTTTGGAGCGGCAATCCTCGACTGGGCGGCCAGGGAGAAGATAGGCATGAGCAAGTTCATAAGCCTCGGAAACATGGCCGACCTCGATGAGAGCGACTTCATGGCCTACCTCGGCGACGACCCGAAGACCGGCGTTATAACCGGCTACATCGAGGGAGTTAAGGACGGAAGGAAGTTCCTTGAGACGGCTAAGAAGGTCACCCTGAAGAAGCCCGTCGTCATACTCAAGAGCGGAAGGACCGAGGCCGGGGCTAAGGCGGCCGCTTCTCACACTGGTTCCCTCGCGGGTTCCTACGCTATTTACAGGGCCGCTTTCGAGCAGAGCGGAGTTCTTGAGGCAAAAACCATGAGACAGCTCTTCAACTACGCCAAGGCCTTGGCCATGCAGAAGCCGGCCAGGGGCAACCGCGTTGCGATAGTTACCAACGGTGGCGGAGCCGGAGTCATGATGAGTGATGGTTTGCTCGAGCGTGGCCTGAAACTTGCCGAGCTGAGCGAGGAAACCATAGAGAAGTTTAAGAGGGACATCGAGGCCGGAAAGCTTCCCGCCCATATGGCCTACAAGAACCCGATTGACGTCATAGGCGATGCCCCGTCGAGCAGGTATGAGATAGCGATGCGCTACGCCTTAGAGGATGAGAACGTTGACGTTCTTGTTGTTATAGCGCTCTTCCAGAGCCCGGCTTTGGACGAGGGCATAATCGACGCCATGGAGAGGATGAAGGCCTACGGCAAGCCGATTGTCTTCGTTGCTCCGGGTGGAGATTACCCGCACAAGATGGCCAGGAACATCGAGCTCAAGGGAATCCCCGTTTATGAAACCACCGAAGATGCTGTCGACGCTGTCTACGCCCTCGTTAAGTACGGCGAGTGGCTGAGGGAGAACGGAAGGCTTTGAATTCCTTTCTTCTTCACTTTCTCAATATCTGGAATCCAATTACCATTTTGAAGTCATCATCGAACGTGGCGATTTTTCTACGCCGTAGAACTCGCGGGTCAAAGAAAACGTTGTCCTTACTATTCATCTTCAATCTCCTCAATAATCACCTCAATTTCCTCTTTGCTGAGCTTTACAACTCCGAATGTCCTCTCGGAAATTTTCCTTGGGATTGTATTCACCTTGACTTCGCTCTTCTCAGGAATATTGAGCTTTTTCTTGGGCTTCAGCACGCCGTTTTCGTAAACTGCTTCGATGGTCTCCATTTTCTCACTGTTTTGAGTTTGGTTTTGATGTTTGATGATGTCGGCCCACCCTCTTATTTGCACTAGATATATTACCCTTCGGGAGAAGGGAAATCTATAAATACCCGGAGGGAGAAGGGATGGGCATAAACCTTTTTATCCGGGGTGGCAAGGGCCTCCTTGAGAGGGAGGCATTAAAACAGTTACATTCTGAGTACATGGAAGCACTTGCAAACATTATGAAAGAGGATGAAGATGCGCCTTTTAACATGGGGCCTGTTGGATCTTGGCCTGAGATAAGAACTATTCCTGTTGGCTTTTATATTAAATTTGGCACGTTTTCAGGTGTTCGTTATCCCCCTCCGGAGTGGAAAATGGAAACGGCCGATGCAGAGGTCTTATTAGCGGATAAGAGGCTCTACATCTTCACCATGTGGACGAGTAGGGGGATACGTGGCAAGAAAATATACGTCATTTTTGCGGGACTGCCCCACTATGCGATAAAAAGGGTCTCTGTCAAGGAAGGCTTAATTTCAGGATCAAGCCTTCGGGTGGATTACGACGGCTTTTATCTTGAAGGCTGGGACAATCCCAAAGAGGCACGTTTCTGGATGACCTTTAAAAGCAAAAAGAAGGACATCGACTATCTTGGTCAGAAAGTCAGTGCGGCCCAATTAATGGCGAGCTGGTTCGAACTCCTCTCTAACAGAGCAAAGAAAGAAAAATGGGATGTTGAGGGAATTCTCTCCAAGGAGGATATCCCCCTTTGATGTTTGCTACTTTTTCACATTTTTGTGTGAACACCTTTTTCAAAATTTCAAAATTCTTTAAATCGAAGACCAGCCTAAGGTTTTTTCTTACATTTTATCCTCTTCGCGACTATTCCAAAGTGTTCTTCGTAGTCACTAAACCCCACAAGGTTAGCCTTTTTCCTGAGACAGCTTAGAATCCTTTCTGCCTCCCTTTTGCTCAACTTCTTTCCACTTCACCTAAACGAGAAGGGCTTTCTTTTCCCCTTTCCTTCAAAGCAACAATGTCAATCTTCTCACCCTTGTGTCACACTTTCCAATCTTCGTGAAGCGGAAGGGCAAAGGTTCTTTTGATTGACCTCCATTAGGAACTCCCTCGCGATGCCCCGAAGGGTCTTCCAAGGAACGTGTTGAAGTTCATCTCGAAGTCCTCGATGGTGGCGTCCATGAAGTTTCCTCTATTTCCTCGTAATAGGGGTTCACAAATCTTGACCAGAATTAGGAAGTAGTTGTCAGTTATCTCATAGCTTCCCCTCTTCCCTGAAAGGGAAGTGACTTTTCTGACTATGCCTAGCTCGCTCAAAAACCCTCAGGTATGGTAACAGAAGTTAGCTATCTGGGTTACTCTCGTGTTTCCTCTCTCGCTATCGCTTCTAGAATTGCCAAGTAAGTGGAAAGCTCCCTCAGTTTCTCGCTCAGCAGGGCCGTAGCTTCCCTGAATATGAATGTGGAAGAGTTGAAGAAGTTGGCCTTAATTTCTTCCTCGACGTTTTTCCCCTGAAAAACTCAATGTATTTCGGTGTACCATTCGTTACCGCGTAGATTTTTACCAGATCCTCAATCTTCTTTGTGAGTTAGACCACTCCATCATGTGCCTGAACTGAAGGAGGTAACCTTGATGTTCGCGTTGCTTCTCCCGTAGATGGAATTCGAATAGCTGAAGAACTCTCTTTCAAGGAGGGAAACGTACGAACCTGACACAACTATGAGTGTGTTCAAATCTTTGTTCTCCCCAATTGCTATTGGAAAGTTCTCTCAGAATCCTGGCTTCTTTTTTGATGAAATACGAAAACTTGTCCAGAATCAGAAGACCCTTTCCCTGGTCTTCTTCCTTAAAAGGGCAAAAAGAGACTGAACGCCCTTTTATCTTGACGTTAAGGCTTACGAACTCTGAAACTTTCCTCGAGAGGAGTTTGAAGTTGTACTCCCTTGGTTTGTTTTCGGTTTGTTTTCAAATATGACAAATATTTGCTCTTTTCCTCGCGAGAACTCCTCTAAAAGTCTCGTTTTTCAACTCTCCTTCGTCTGTACACAAGAATTAGTATTAACTAGTATTCTCAAACCTCAACCCACGTGAAGTCCCTCGCGACTTCCCCCTCTACTTTTGCCTCCCTCAACCTCTTTTCCAGCACCTCGTGGGGGTAGTTGCTGTGGCTTATGTGGGCGAAGACAGTGTAATCGGCCCCGACCCTCTTTGCGAGCTCTATTGCCTCCTCAACGCCAAGGTGGGAGCCGGGAATGGCTTTTCTGTGGGTCATCTCTGCCACTAGCAAATCCGCCCCTTCCATAAGCTTTAGGGCCCTTTCATCCCCCAGGATTTCGGGTCCTGTATCTCCAGTTATCGCTATCTTCTTTCCCCCAATCCATATGACGAAGCCCCCGGCCTTTACGGTGTGAACAACCGGAAAGTGAACGAGCCTCATCCTTCCCACTTTGGTATTTTCCCAGAATTTCAGTTCGTTGTAGTTCCATTCATGCCCCTCCAGGCTTTCGCTCCCAAAGGCCAGCCTTGAGAGGCTTTTTGCAACTTCGAGGGTCTCACCGTTCGAGTGGAACTCAACCTTCCTGAAAACCTGAAGCTCCGGTAGTCCAAAGACGTGGTCAAAGTGGCCGTGGGTTATCAGAACCCGCTCAATTTTCCTGTTTAAGCGCTCTAGGTGGTAGTGTAAGTCGGGACTCGGGTCAACCAGCGTCTTTTCAAAATATAGCGAGAACCTCGTTCTCCTCAAGGCCGGGTTAATCCGGGCCCTCGAGCAGTTCTCGCAGTTGCAGAGGGGCTTTGGAGTTCCACTGTAGGAACCTGAGCCGAGGATTACCACCTTCATTCCCTCACCCCGCTCTTTTCACCGCTCAAAATGAGCGTCCCGGCGGTTATTAAGGTTAGGCCAGCCAGATGGTAGAGAGTGAAGCCCTCGCCGAGGAACAGCGTGGAGATAAGAACGGTCAAAGCCGGGGCCGGGGTCAGTATGGCGGTGGCCTTGGAGAGGTTGATTCTCGCTATCGCCGAATACTAGAGGCTCTGGGTCAGGGCTATTATAACGCCCTCCGCGAGGGCCAGTTTTGTGAATGCGAAGCCAATCCAAAGGGCGGGAACGAGGAAGACAAGTCCCCCGAAGGTGTTTCTCAGAGTGGCTATCGTCAGTGGTGAATAGGCGGTTCTTTTCGCTATGGAATGTCCGAGTTGCCAGAAGAGGGGAGTCAGGAGAAGCAAGACGTCTCCCTTTAGGAGTTCCGGCCTTTTTCCCTGTGCAACGACGAGAAAAACGCCCGCGATTAGGCCCCTGCAGAGATAACGGCCTTTCCAGTTATCCTTTCCCTCAGGAGGAACCACGAGATTAGGAAGGAGTAGAAGACCTCAAAACGCGTTAGTATTGCGGAGTTTATCGCCGTGCTCATCCGGGTTCCGTAGGAAAAGAGTGAATAAGCTATAGCAGTAGCGAAGAGGCCGGTGAGGAAAGCCTTCTTCAGCTCCCCGGGGCTTTTCCGGATTTCTTCCACATGCCCGCGGACCAGCAGGAGGGGCCAGAGGATTAGCGAGGCGAAGATGGCCGAAAGGGAGGCAAAGGCAAGTGGATTGACCGGATTGGATTTTATAATGACGGGTTCAACTCCGAGGAGCACGAGAACCAGGAACGCCAGCAACGTTCCCTCGGTTTCTCCCTTCATATCATCGGCTCTTCCAAAAACTTTAAATTCCTTCCCGTCATTTTACTCCCCATGCGCGGTGGTCGTTTTTGGCTCTAGTAAACTCTTCTGCTCCGCCTTAGTTCGGAGTTTCATTTCCACTGGAAACGGAGGTGTTGGAATTGGAGTTTAAGGTTACCCCTTGGGACGTTGAGGGCATGGTGGACTACGACAAGCTCATAGAGCAGTTTGGAACGAGTCCTTTGACGGACGAACTGCTGGAAAAAACCGCGAAGCTAACAGGTAGCGAGCTCCCAATCTACTTCAGGAGGCGCTTCTTCTTCTCCCACAGGGATTACGACAAAATCCTTGAGGATTACGAGAACGGGAGGGGCTTCTTCCTATACACCGGCCGGGGACCGAGCGGGCCGATGCACATAGGCCACATCATTCCCTTTTACGCGACCAAATGGCTCCAGGAGAAGTTTAACGTTAACCTCTACATCCAGATAACCGACGACGAGAAGTTCCTCTTCAAGAACCTAACCCTCGAGGAAACCAAGCGCTGGGCCTACGAAAACATTCTGGATATTATAGCGGTTGGCTTCGACCCTGATAAAACCTTCATCTTCCAGGACAGCGAGTTCACGAAGATATACGAGATGGCCCTTCCCATAGCGAAGAAGATAAACTTCTCGATGGCGAGAGCCGTTTTTGGCTTCAACGAGCAGAGCAAGATTGGCATGATTTTCTATCCAGCTATACAGGCCGCTCCAACGTTCTTCGAGAAGAAGCGCTGTCTGATTCCGGCGGCCATAGACCAGGACCCCTATTGGAGACTTCAGAGGGACTTCGCGGAAAGTTTGGGCTACTACAAGACAGCTGCTCTCCACAGCAAGTTCGTCCCACCCCTTACGGGTCTTGAGGGGAAGATGAGCGCGAGCAAGCCGGAAACAGCCGTTTACCTCACCGACGATCCGGGGGAGGCCGGCAAAAAAATATGGAAGTTCGCCTTAACCGGTGGCCAGCCAACGCTTAAGGAGCAACGCGAGAAGGGTGGAAACCCGGAGAAGTGCGTCGTCTTCAAGTGGCTGGAGATTTTCTTTGAACCCGATGACAAGAAGCTCATGGAGCGCTATAGAGCCTGTAAGGCCGGCGAGCTGACCTGTGGTGAGTGCAAGCGCTACCTCATCAAGAAGGTTCAGGAGTTCCTCAAGGAGCACCAGAAGAAGAGGAAAGAGGCAGAAAAGAAGGTCGAGAAGTTCAAGTACACCGGAGAGCTGGCCAGGGAGCAGTGGGATAAAGCCATTCCCGAACCGCTCCGCTAATCCCAGGGGCCCCAGTCCTCCTCGAACTCTTTTTCCTCCTTCCCTAGCTCGACCGTAAAATCGGCCGTTTCAACGACGTCCCTCGCTAGCGGAATGTCCAGAACAGCCTTCAGCTCAAAGGTTCCGTGGCCGAGAACGGCCGAGTCCCTCCAGAGTCCCCTGACGAGTGAGAGCGGGCTTACCATCCTATAGCTGGCGAAGATAACGGTCTTCTCCTCCGAGAGGGGCGAAAACGTGAAATCAAAGTTCTGCCCTTCCGCTATCTTCTTCCAGACCTTTCCTGAGCCGACTTCAATCCTCACCTTCCTCGCCTTTGAGAGCTCGGACTGAACTGTGCCGGCTATTTGCTTTCCCTCTCCCCTGAAGACAACTGTCGCCACGTCTTCCCCTTCACTCAGGTTTATTGTGGCCTTTCCTTTGATTTCGCCTTCGTTCGTTAGAAAAATCAGCAGAACGTCCCTGTAGGGCTCGCTGAGGATTCTAACGGCCGGGGCTTCTACCGTTCCGGTTCCGTCCTTGAGGACAAGGGTCCTGAACTTCTCGTTGAGGAACTCCAGGGAGAGTCCTTTTCCCCGTTCCTTGGCCTCGAACTTCCTCTTCACGTGGTAGCTCCTGCTCCGCCCCGTGCTTACCCAGTAGCCCTCAAGAAAAACCCTGCCGGTCTCGTATTCGAGCTCTTCGGGAAACGTGATTACTCTCTCAGAGACCTCGGAGCCCTCGAAGAGCGCCGAGGCCTTCTTGTTGCCTGTGAAGATGCTCGTTCCCCTTGCAAGGGCGATGAGGATGAACAGAACGGGCATTGCCAGAAAGAGAAGGGCGAACCAGCTTGGGACGAAGCTCACCATTCCGATGGCGACCCAGATGAAGATGATGGCAAATATTACAATCGCAAGGACCGCGAAAGTTCCGCTCTCCTTAACGAGAACCTTCCGCAATACAACCACCTTTTGTCCTTTGGCGTCCTTCCTTATTACCTTTGCCCATTGTAGGGGAAGGTTTAATTTCTTTCTCATCAATCCAGAACGGTGGTTACATGGTCAGGCTACCGTTTCGCGACACCTATTACGAGCTCCGTCCGAGCAAGATAGTTGCCCTGGCTAAAAACTACGCCGAGCACGCGAGGGAGATGGGAAGCGATGTTCCTGAGAGGCCGGTCTTCTTTCTCAAACCTCCTTCGGCCTTAATCGGCCCCGGAGAGCCCATAATCCTCCCGAGAATGAGCAAAAGGGTGGACCATGAGGTCGAGCTGGCAGTTATAATAGGGAGGCGCGCAAGGCGCGTTCCGGCCGGGAAGGCCATGGATTACGTTCTCGGCTATACCATACTCCTCGACATCACCGCGAGGGATTTGCAGGCCGAGGCCAGGGAAAAGGGCCTCCCATGGACGATAGCGAAGGGCTTCGACACCTTCGCACCCGTTGGGCCGAGAATCGTTGATAGGAGGGAGCTCAGAATAGACGACCTTGAAATCGGCCTGAAGGTAAACGGCCAGCTCAGACAGCTCGGAAGGACGAGCGAAATGATATTCAAGGTTCCGGAGCTGATTGAATACATAAGCTCGATAATGACGCTCGAACCCGGGGATATAATAGCTACCGGCACGCCGGCCGGAATAGGCCCGCTCAGGCACGGCGATAGAGTTGAGGCGTGGATAGAAGGCATTGGAAGGGTCGAGTTCGATGTTCTGAGCGAGGGCTCGATACTCTGCTAGTTTTCTCTTTTATCCACTAGCTTGACCGAAATCCACTGCATGCCCTTTTCTTCGTTTTTGACGACGAGGAGGTAATCCCCCTCCGGGATTTTCACGTTATTAAACTCGACCGCCTTTACGTGCTCCCAGGCTTTGTAATACTTGAAGGGCTCACCTTTTTTGAGCCTCCCGAAGTCTTCCTTAGTCAGGATATACACGCTTATCTCGCCGTTAGCCTTTACGTAGCCGTTGAGCGTCGAGTTTCCGAGGAGACGGTATTCCCTGTAGTTGATGAGATTGGCCTTCCACTGGTAGGTTATGCTCCCGTAGTGGGAAACGAAGTAGTTCACGCCCAAGCCGATAAAAGCCACCAACCCGAGGATTAAAACGACCATTGTGAGCTTCCTCATGATACCCCCCTAAAAATATGTGAAATACAACTTGAAAAAGTTTTTGGATTCATTCTATCACATAGGTATGAACCATCAGCCCGCCGTGGCCGATTAAGCGGTGATGAACGATTTCAAAGCCGTTCTCTTCCATAGCTTTCTCTATAGCTTTCTTCTCCGTCGTTATGAAGACACCGCGCTTTTCGAGAACTTTCGCGAGTTCGGAAAAGAAGTCCATGTAGAGCTTTGGAATGGCGCTCTTCCTCCCGATTTTGAGGCCATAGGGCAAATTGCTCACGGCGAAGTCAACGCTCTCAACGTATTCGCTCAGCCTCGTCGCATCGCCGAGAAGGAACTCTATTTTCTCATAAACGCCAGCTGAGACGGCGTTCATCTCCGCTCCGCGGAGATGTTTTCTGAACTTCTCAAGGCCGATTATTCTACCTTCATAGCCCCTAAGGGCAAGCTCTATTGGAATCGTTCCGGAACCGCAGAAGGGATCGATGAAGGAACCTCCATCAGGTTTTGCAAGCTCTATGAGCGCGTTCGCTATGCTGGCCTTTAAGTGAGCGGGATGGTCGTAAACGCGCCACGGTCTCTTGTGAAGTGATGAATCGCCTGTTGTATCTATCCCGAGGAAGAAGACCTCCCCCACCAGCTCTGCACGGAAAATCACCGCCGGGTGGTCGAGGTTCACCTTTGGCTTCCCAAACCTCTCCAAGCGCTCGAATATTGCCTTTCCAACGGTTTTGGCTACATCAACGCTCGTTATCTTATGTTCTCCCTTTCTGAAGGCCCTTACCGCAAAGCTCTCGCTCACCTTTACGAAGCGCTCCACTGGAAGGGAAGCCACAAAATCCCCGATTTTCCCGAGGGCCACTTCAGGTTCATCTTCATCTATCCCCTCGAAGCGCTCGCTCGCTACCTCGACGATAACCCTGTGGAGGAGCCTTGAGCGCTCGTTGAGGTAGGTGGCAACGCTAAGCTCCCTCTTCCTTCCCTTCTCATCAATATAGAAGGCCTCGCCTACCTCCGCCAGAACCCTTCCTTCAACTCCCAGCGGTTTCTCCTCCACTCGAAACGAAACTCCAATTTTGTCCAGCAGTGAACGAACTTCAGCACTGGCTAGATCTTCGATTCCCCTCGATGTGGTTAGGATTAGCCTCATAATCGGCGCTTTTTGGCACCTCTTAAAAGGCTTTGGTCGTAAGCCTTAAGTATTTTGATGAATAATTTTTCATCATGAGAAACTCCTGGCGCTTCAGGAGGCTAGTCTTTTTGGTTTTCTCAACGATTCCCGTTATCTCTGCGCTAGTCCACTATCCCCCAATAACGGGCACGGTAGGGAGATTTCTTAGCCTTACTGGTTTGGTCATTATGCTCGTCTCCGGAGGGATAGCTATCTACGTCCACTCACTCTTTCCAAAAAAGCACGACAGACCTGAAGACTTTGGGAAGCTCCTCAAGGACGGTCCCTACCGCTTTGTGAGACATCCGTTTTATTCGGCCTTCATGTTCCTCGGCTTTGGGATTGCCCTCTTCTTTGCCAGCGTTCCCGGAATAGCTGTCTCGCTCCTCATGGTTCCCCTCTGGGGAAGGCTCGCCGAGATGGAGGAGAAGGAACTTCTGGAATACTGGGGCAGGGAATACGGGGAGTTCATGGAAACCAGAGGCAGGTTCCTGCCAAGAACTTATACGTGCCCGGGCAGGCTTCTTTTCATTCTTGCGATTTTCCTCCTCGGCTACTTCATACTCTACGGTCTCAAGGCGCTTTTCGTTGACAGCTACACGGTTGAGTTCCTCATCCGCGTTGCCGTTCTCTCGACCCTAACCCCTGCCTTCGTCCTTTTCATCTCAAAATCCCTGGGAATAAAGGCCGACTTCGGCTTCAGAAGGGAGGAAATCTGGAGGAGCTTCCTACTTGCATCAGCCCTCTCTCTGCCGAGTCCGCTCATCCAGCTTCAGGCGGGGAGCTTTCATGGCTTTCACGTTCAAACATCCGTTGCCTTGGTATTCCTCTCCTACCTGCTCTTCGCCATTTACACTTTCTCCTTTTTCATGGCCTTCCCAATCGAGGTTTTAGCTCCGTGCGGAAGGCTCTGGCTGATCGTTCCGCCGCTCTTTCTCTTCGTTTACGACAGCTACTACTTCAACGCGGGGAAGATGCCTCCACTCGGTGATATAATCCTGTTCGTTCTCCTTTACCCATTCGTTTACATGAAGACAAGAAACGTTGCTGGGATTGTCTTGGCTTATCTTCTTATAGCGGAATGGGACCCTTGGTGGGCTTTCGGAATCGTTTACGGGTGGGATGCCTTTAGGATCGCCGGGCTGATTAGGGTTGGCCTTTCTCTGCTCTCGGCGTTCGTTTTCCTGAAAATCGCACGAACTCGTGACAAACTTTAAATTCAGTTCATCTAACTCCAGTTTGTAAGGTGATGACGCGTGATTGAGGTTCGCAACCTGACCAAGCACTACGAGTTCGGCAACGTTACGGCCCTTAAGGGGATAAACCTGACCTTCGAGGACAGGCGGTTCTACGTTATCGCCGGACCCTCTGGAAGCGGTAAGACGACGCTCCTCAACATCCTGAGCGGAATCGACGGGCCAACTTCTGGCGAGGTTCTCGTTGACGGCGTCAGGATTCATTCGCTGAAGGAGAAGGAGCTGAGGCGTTACCGCCTCGAAAACTTTGGAATCGTTTTTCAGTTCTTCTACCTCGTGCCTTATCTTACGGGCCTTGAGAACGTTTTGCTTCCGATGAAGTACTCAAAGAAGGTTGAGAACCCCGAGAAGAGGGCGAGGGAGCTTTTGAAGTTGGTGAACGCGGAGCACCTAGCCAATAAACTTCCCGAGCACATGAGTGGCGGCGAGATGCAGAGAGTAGCGATAGCCAGAGCTTTAGCGAACAGGCCAAGATACCTCTTTGCCGACGAGCCGACGGCCAACCTCGACTGGGAGAACAAAATTAGAATCTGGGAGCTTCTGAGGAAGGTGAACCGCGAGGAGGGCGTTACGGTCATAGCGGCGACTCACGAGAGAGACTTTTTCCGCTTTGCTGACGTCGTGATAACCCTCAGGGACGGTGAGGTTCATGAGGTTAAAAACAACCCTCAGAAAGCTTAAACATGAGAAGAAAGCGGCTGTCGTCGTTTTCATAACGTTCCTCTTTGTGAGCCTCGGGGTCAACTTCACTCTAGCCGGTGTTGGGAGCGTCACCAAGGCAGTCAGCGACTTCACCCGGATTGGAAACGTTGAGTTCATTGTTCAAGGCGTGAACGTTGAGAACCTCACCCGCTTTGGCGAGGTCGTCAACTACCTTTACTTCAACGAGAGTAGGGTCGAGTTTAACGGGAAGGAATACACCGCTTTAATCGGCTACGGACGCTTTGATGTTCCCAAGGTTCAGAGTTCACCTGAAGGCGTTTACGTTCTGGCCTTTCCTGAAGCTAAGCGGGGCGATAAAATCCAGATCAACGGAAAAACATACACCGTGTTGGGGTCGTACTACTATCTCATGGGTGAACCCATAGTCCTGACGAGGGAGAAAGGAAGCTCCCTCTACGTTTTCATGCGCTGCAATGATACGGAAGCCCTCTCGAACTTCCTGATGAAGCATGCCAAAGTTGTTTACTTTACAGTTTACAGGAAAGGCCAAGCGCCCTACATGGACACGATGAGGAGCGTCGAGAACTTCGCCATGAGCTTCTTTTACCTCCTTCTCGGGGCTTCGCTGCTCATTATCGTCTTGATATCATTAACTCACGTGAGGGGAAACACGAGGGAAGTTGGGATCCTGAAAGCCCTTGGACTGCCCGATTCGTTCGTGTCGTTTCTATTCATCGGAGACTACCTGTTCATTGCACTTCTAGCCTATTTAATTGGGATTCCCCTTGGCATCTGGCTCGGCTACGCCTACATGAATTCACATTTCATGCCCCTGAAACCTAACTACACCTATCCGCTGGGGTGGGATGTCCTTATAGTTCTCATAATAGCTCTGATTCTCTCTTTACCTTACGTCTACGTCTCTCGCCTCAAGCCAATCGAGGCCCTGCGCTTCACCCCGAAGAAAAGCTCATCCCTGAGGTTCTTCCTCGTCTTCTTTATGGTCTTCCTCGCGTCTTCCTCGGCCTACTTCGGAATCAGGGGAATCGAGAACTACCTCAGCTTTAACTACCCCTTCAACCTGTGGGCCTGGGGCAGTCCCTCGAAAATCACCGGATTGCCCGGCGAAAAAGCCGGTTACCTTTCCGGGCAGGAAGTGAATGGAATAACGACCGAGATTTACTTCCTCAACTACACGAGCAGCTTCGAGAAAACGCTTATAGCAGGTAGATGGTTCAAAAAGCCCGACGAAGCAGTTATCGAGTTCGGCGTTGCCAAAAAGCTTGGCCTTAAGGTTGGGGACACCGTCAGGGTCAGACTCCTCGGGGAGGTGAGAACGTACAGGGTCGCGGGAATAAGCTACATGAACTTCTACGATGGCAGGGCTATTTTCCTACCGAAGGTTTCCTTTGTGCCAGATGAGGAGGTCTTTCTGAAGGTTAGTAATCCTGAGGAGTGGAAGGAGAGGCTGACGGCTCAGGGACTCAAAGCAATTACCGTGGAAGACCTCAAGAGACAGACCGAGAACAATCTAAAGCTCTTCAAAACAGCGGTTTACAGCGTTATGGTTGTGATATTTCTCATCAGCCTCTTTGCGCTCTTCGCGTTGGTTTACCTTGATATTGAGGGCAGCGAGAAGGTCTACGCAACGCTCAAAGCCATAGGGATTCCTAATTCCCATGTTTGGAGAGGGTTACTCAAAAAGGCCGTTCCATCGCTCGTCACCGGTTCACTGCTCGCGCTTCCCATAAGCCTGAAACTTGGAGAGTACATCGGCGACATGGTCGTTCCGGCCAAGCTCGGCCCCAGTGATATCGTAAAGGTCCTTCCGCCCTTGACTGGCTTTTACGCCCTCTACGCGGTCTTCCTGGTCGTAATAACGAACAGGGTTTTCAACCGCCTCGACGTCATTAAAGCGCTGAGAAGTTAGTCCATAACAGCTATCGCTCCCTTCCACTTCTTCCCAAAGCACTCGCCCGCTAAAACGCTCCTTCCTGTAAGCTCTTCGAGGAACTTCAGGGCGGAGTCGCACTTCTTGAAGCCCGTCGCTATTCCAACCGTTACCCCTTCGATTTCCCTGACTCCAACGCGCTTCTGGTTGTCAAGTTTCTCCCTCAGCTCGTCCCCGTACTTCCACAGGATTCTCCTCGGGTCGAGGAGGAGTTCTCTCTCAACTTCATCAAGGATTTCCCCGAAGTCCCAAACGAAGTCCCTCTCCCTTTCTTCCTCGCTCGCGAAGAGTGTAAACCTTCCGGTCTGCCACTCGCGGAGGAGCCAGCGGGCCGTTTCCTCCAAATCAACCTCTCCGCCCGACTTTATCAGTCCCCTCCTTTCACCGATCTTTCTCAGTATCTCCTCCTCGCTCTCGAACTCTTTTATGCCGAACTTTTCGGTTATCGCCTCCCTCCTCGTTTCGAGAATTCTCCCAATGAGCTTTAGGGCTGGCTTTACGGGTTCCTCTATCTTATCCGCTGGAAAGCCACCCTTTATAACCAGTTCGTCGAAATCATCTATCGGAACGACGCCAGGACTGTCGAGGAGCCATATCCTCTTGCTGAGCCTTATGAGCTGTTTTCCCTTCGTGTAGCCGGGTATTGGGGCCGTTCCGACTGCCCTTTTCCCTTTGAGGGTGTTTATTATCGTGCTTTTACCCACGTTGGGATAACCGATTAGGGCGACTTTGACTTTTCCCTGCTCCTCGAGGATAGGTTTCGCGAGCTTTTTGATTTCCTTCCGCAGGATTCCAGTTCCCTTCCTCTCTCGAGCACTTATGAAGACAAGGGGTATATCGCTCCTCCTCTTGTACTCCTCTGCCCATTCCTTTGGAACCAGGTCTGCCTTGTTCATGACTATGAGGAGTGGCTTCCCGCTCTCTTGGACGAGCTTTTCGAGCTTTCTGTTTCGAGTTCCTATGGGGTCCCTGGCGTCGACTACCTCAACTATAAGGTCGGCCTCATCTATTACCTCCTTTACCACTCGCCACGCTTTCTTCTGCTTCATCCCTAACCACCGTTATCTCGAAGATTACGGTTCCACCGTCTGTGTACGGCGGCCCAGGGTCGAGGCACTGGACGTAGGCTTTATCTCCCCTGCCAAGGCCTAGCTCGCTCGGTTTAATACCCTTTCTCAGTGCCACTATGTATGGCAACAGGGATGCAAAGGCGTGGGTGCATATCGCATCGGTTTCCTCAAGTCTTACCATTGGGCCTTCTACAACGATTTTGTCGCCTACTTTGAAGACTGGGCATCTTCCTCTTATTTCTTTGGCTGTTATTTCCAACCGTTCCATGTTCTCACCGAAACTTAAATAAGGATTGAAGCTCAAAAACTATTCGAGACCTTAATGGCTTAGCGATAACTATAACGGTGGTGCTTAAAGTGGCAGAGGATATAGAGGCGAAAATACGTCGTTTGAGGGAGCTCGGGAAGGTAACGGCTGAACCCGAGAGCCCTCCGGTTAAACCACCGACGGCTTCACCGAAGAAGCCACCGCGCAGACCGCGCTCAATCAGTAGTATACGCGAGAGGGAGAGGCGTAAGAGAATTCTAATTGGCGCGTCTATTCTGATCATTATCATTTTGATTATATCTGTTGGTGCTTACTCTTATCTCCAGAGCAGAAGTGCGAATGAGCTAAAGAACCTCCGCAACAAAAAGATTAACGAAGTCAACTATTACTTCTCCCATTATAATTTCTCCAATAAGGAATGTGCCCAAAAGGTAATTCAGATTAGAAGCCTGCTCCTCCAGAAAATTCAGAATGCCAATAGTGTTAGTGAACTCAATTCAATAAACGTTAAGACATACTTTGATAAGGCAGTTCAGGTTTATCAGGAGTGTGTAAAAGAACAGGAAAAATTAGCATATGAAAAGAAGCTGAATCAGACTAAACAGGCCAAGATTCAGGCAATCAAGATGGCATTCCAGCCACTTCTTTCAATGCCCCTTCCTGATAGCCTCCGGGCGAAAGTAATCTCAGCTATGAAGACCTTGGAGGAGAAAGTGCAAAACGCCAAAACCATCGAAGAGGTAAACTCCATAAATCCCGACCCATATCTGCTGTCCCTCTGGAGGGACTACTACCTCTGGAAGATTGACAATCTCCCTGGCAACGATGTCATACTTGAGAAAGATGGAAACAAACAGCTCGTATCTAAGGCCGAAGCCAAGTCAATTCTGAGTACTATAACGAGCTATACAGAGTTGCTACAGTACAAGGTCTACAAGGTTCAGTACGTTGAGATTGCCCTCGTCCTTCCAAGGGACAGAATTGCTGGAGGATTCCTTAAGCCGGGAGATGCTGTTATGTTCTTTGCAAAAAACAATACCAAAGGATCTTATCGTGAAATAGTTAATCAGGGCTATGTAGAACTCGTCCTTCTTCCGACCAATGCGGGCCAGATATCTGTGAGTGAGTCCCAAACACAAACGAGTTCAAGCACATCTTCAGCGTCAACAACTTACAATGAAAACCATGCGTCGACTTACAATCCGGGAGATTTCCAGTACTCCAACGGAACTACAGTTTCAGATACTTACTCTAACTCCCAGACTTCTACACAAAGTTCCTCAGCAAGTTATTCCTACAATGTTAACCTAGCAGAGATTCTTAAAGCGATAGCCGCAGGAAAAATACAAGCTAGTGATGAAGTTAAGCAGGCTCTTCAAAGCTACGGTTGGAAAGTTATGAGCTTAGAACAGTCATCGGATATGTTGGTTCTTCCCCCAAACACTGAGCTCCTTATAATAGTTAAGGTTCCATCAATTTTCGTCCCAGATATACTCCAAAATCAGCAGTATCTCTATGTAGCGAAGATTTCGACGTGAGGTGGTGAAGATGAAAAAAGTCCTTTCCATTCTTTTAATGTTAATTTTATTGGTTTCATTTTCAGCATTCACACTAGCTCAGCAGTATACCCTCCCGGGATCTCTTCCAGGAGGGATTGTCTATAACAACATTGGGCTTAGCGGTGAAATAATGTTGAACATTAATGTTACGCTTGTTAACACTGCCCCTTATCCAAAATATGTTCTAGTCAATCCCCGGTATGATTTTAGGGTTCTTCGAGGAAATGGAAGCGAATACTTCTACAACTACAGGACATCTACCGGGGCTCTTGAGAGAGTCGTATCTAGAGAGCTCCTTTCAAAATCTGTAAACTACTTTGTTGGTTTCTGGCTAGCTCCTTATGAAACCGTTGTTGTAAACTTCAAGATCACTAAGAATTCATCGTATTATGTTCCTCTGCTAGATTTTAAATCAGCATGTGGTGATATAGGCAAACTTACAAGCCTTACCTATGAAAACGGCACTTTGGTAAGTGCTGTTGTTAACAACAACGGTGGGCTTGATAAATTGATATGTGGTTCAATTTATCCGCAACTCATAAACAAACCAATATTCCTCAGCATTCATTCGATGTTTCCCATCTTGGACAAGAATATCCGTGTGATAAAGTATGATGGATTTGTAGACTTTAGAATTACAAATATTCCTAACATGAACAGCACGGATAAGATGTTTCATGTGTTCTTTGCTGTGGTTCAACCAGTTATCTTTCTAAATGGGAAGACCTATGATTACAGGCCAAACTTCACAATGACATATCAGGATTACCTCAAGAAATTCGTGTGGGAATATTCGGGAGTTGGTAGCCCTCAAGTAAAGCCTGTTAATTCAACAACTCCCAAGACAAATCTCTTTAAACTTACCGATAGACTTCTCTCGGGCATCAAAGTTAGTTCTCCACATAGGATTAGTCCGAAATCTTATCATAGTCCCAATTTCCCAGTATGGGTTGTGTTTATGGGAGAGAAGATTGATATAACCTATAGAATTAGCTGGAATAATGACTCTGGGCGGTGAGAGTTCGTGTTTGGAGAGAAAAAGAAAAAAGATGAGGGATTTTCCTGGATAGATGAAATACTTTCGGGAAATGAAGATCCCCTTGAGAAGGTTCTCAAAAAGAAAGAGGAAGAGCCACCGCTTCCCCTATCAACCTCGGGGGGTAGTTTAGAGGAGATACTGGGTAGTGTTTCAAAAGAAGATAATGACCAAAAAACTCAGGAGAGTAGTGTGGACGTCCTAAGTTCAATACTCAGTGAAAAGAATGATATATCTGAGAAAAAGATATCCAAAAAAACTCCAGAGCCTATGCCCTCCGAAACTGGAGCAGATTTGTTAAGCTCTCTACTTGGAAGTGCTTCAAACTCATCTATCTCAAAACCCAAGTCAGACTCTATGCCATCAAAATCTTCCTCAAGCTTGACAGCACTCCCTTCTTCTGAAGCCAAGGAAACTGGTGTTGATTTTCTTAGTGAGATCCTTTCAAAACCTGAGCCCTCGTCATCTACACAATCTCGTTCGTCACTAGGTTTCTCTCCGAATTTGCAGGATATTCTCGGAACGTCTTCACCCGATGAACCTTCTTTCGTTGCTAGAGGCAAAGTTCTTGATGCCTATGGGAATGTTCGTATACTTAAGGTCAAAGGTGAACCTGTCCCAATTTATGAAGTTCGTTTTCCAAAGCTCAGTAAGGAAGAACAACAGCTCTTTAAGCGCATAAAAGAAAGGGCTATAACAGAAATTCAGATAGATCCAACTACAATACCTAACCCTGAGGAGCGCAGGAGAATATTCCTCAATGCTGTAAAAAAGATGATCAAAGAAGAAGCTCCCCATTATTCTGAGGGAAGGATAGAAGTTCTTGCAGACATGATAGTTCAGCAAATGATAGGTTATGGCAAGCTAGACCCACTTGTGAGAGATGACAATTTGGAAGAAATTATGGTTATTGGAACAAACAGACCAGTTTATGTGTGGCATAGACGCTTCAACATGTGTAAAACTAACATTGTTTTCCCTGAGGAAAAAGAAATACTCAATATTATCGAGAGAATAGCTAGAGAGGTTGGAAGGAGAATAGACCAGCAAAGTCCACTCCTTGATGCACGTCTACCTGATGGAAGCCGTGTTAATGCTACAATACCTCCCATTAGTCTTGATGGACCAACAATAACGATACGTAAATTTAAAAAGGATCCATTAACCGTAATTGATCTAATCAAATATGGAACCATAAACTCTGAGATAGCAGCTTTATTTTGGGTGTTTGTTGATGGATTGGGTGTTAAACCCGCCAATGTTTTAGTTGCGGGAGGTACTGGCTCGGGCAAAACAACTACTCTAAACTCTCTAGCAATGTTTATACCGCCGAGTGAGCGTGTTATAAGCATTGAAGATACTGCGGAACTTCAGTTGCCTGTTGAACACTGGATAAGACTCGAAACTAGACCACCAAACCTTGAAGGCAAGGGCGAGGTTACAATGGATGACCTCGTCAAGAACACACTCCGTATGCGTCCCGACAGGATTATCGTCGGTGAGGTTCGTGGACCGGAGGCTAGAACGATGTTTACTGCAATGAACACGGGCCACGATGGATGTATGGGAACAATCCACGCCAACAGTGCTCGTGAGACAATAGTCCGATTAGAAAGTCCTCCTATGAACGTACCTAGAATTATGATACCAGCCTTAGATATAATTATCATGCAGGTTCGTTTCCACAGTAGAAAGAAAGGCACTATAAGACGAGTCACCGAAATAGCAGAGGTATCTGGGATAGAAGGAGAAAGCATACAGCTAAACAAGCTCTATAAGTATGATCCTGCCAAGGACGAGCTCGTTCCAACAGGTGTCCCTAGTAGAACTCTTAACACTCTGGCTCATCATACTGGAATGAGCATGAGAGAAATAGAACTCGAAATTGAAAAGAGGAAATTGATACTCGAATGGATGATTGAAAATGGGATCAGAAGCATAGACAAAGTTGGCTATTACATCAGACAGTTCTATATCGATGAGGAGGGTCTTATGAAAAGAATAGCTGCTGAAAGCAGTATTGAGACCAGTAAACAAATTCAACAACTAATGTGAGGTGTTGCTATGGGTCTTATTGAATTCCTTGAAAAACTCGGTGGCAAAACAATTGAGGTCACAGAAAAGCCCATCAGGCGTGTTCCTAGAGGTAAGTCTATCCAAGAAAGACTTCGAGCCCTTAAGGAACTTCAAAAGGAGGTTGAAGAAGAGAGAATTCAGAGCGAAAGAGAAAAGCTCGTTGAGGAAGTATTAGAGTGGAGAAAAGAGGAGATAAGTAAGCCATTTTCAGATAGACTTGCTGAGGCTATATTGAAATATTTTAGAGGGCCCGTTGAGGCATTAACTAATTCAATTAAAGGTCTTGATCAGGATCTTTACCGGGCGAGTATATTCATGCCCAAGGAAAAATACGTTGCCTACATGCTTGGTGTTGCCATGATATCTGGCTTTTTTGGTTTTGTTTTTGCATACCTGCTTTACATTCCCATAGACACTTCATTGCTCATTGGACTTCTTGCGTTTATTGGAGGATTTTTCTATATGCGTCAGTATCCTAAGATGGTGTGGAAGAGAAGGGTTACCGAAGTAGAGAGAACTCTTCCATATGCACTTCGTCACATGGCATCACTTCTTAGCGCGGGCGTTGGTATAGCAGAAGCCATACTTTCTGTCGCAAAAGCTGATTATGGTGTTCTTTCAGAAGAATTTGAGTTGATCCTTAGAGACATGAGAACAGGTTCATCATTTGAAGACGCACTAACAAAATTTGAAGAAAAAATGGCTTCTGAAAACGTTAGTAGAGTTGTTAAACAAATTTTAAGAGCAGTTAAGTTTGGTGGAAATCTTGCAGAGATACTCTACAAGCTTGCGGAGGATTTCTCCTTTGAATACCGGATGAAACTTGTTGAATATGTTCAAAAGATAAATGGTATATCCTTTATCTACATGTTTATGACCATCGTTATGCCTACTATGTTTGTTGTTGGCGTCCTTGCCGGATCAATAATGGCTCGCCAATTAATATTCAACGTCCAAACCTTGGCTGTCATACTAATCTTTGCTTTCCCCGCACTGTCCCTTATAATAATCAATATGATAAAGAAGGCTGAGCCGAGGTGAGACTATTGGCCCGGAGAGGCGTATCCACAATATTAATTGCAGTGGTTGAGAAGCTTGTTCCTGAAAAATATCTGAAGAGATATGAACTTTATATCTATTCGGCCGGGATAAACTTTCTAGCTGCTGAATATATAGTGATATCTCTCTTGGTTGGAATTATATTAAGTCTTATTGTTTCATTGATAGTAAATGGTTTTTATGGCTTTGTTGCTTTCCTTGTCAGCTTTATAGGAATGGCTTTTGTTTATCCTTACTGGAGAACAATTAGAAAGATTGAAGACATGGAACGAAACTTGCCAGATGCCTTCTTCTACTTAGCCAGCTCTTTAAGAGCGGGTATCTCTTTTTCAGAGGCACTGGAAGAACTCACCACTGCTAAATTTGGTGCCCTTACTGAAGAGTTCAAGAAAACAGTTGCAGAGATAAAAAAAGGCCGTTCAACAGTTGATGCTCTTAGAGCCTTTGCGATACGAAACAGAAAATCACAGGTAATCTACCGCTCAATGATGATTATCATCGAGGCCCTTGAAAGAGGTGCGCCAATGAGTGATGTCTTGGTCTTTGTTGGTAATGACGTTCGTGAAATCCTGAGAATAAAGCAGGAAAGGAAAGCTTCTACAGGAATGCAGGCTATGTTCTTTATAGTGACAAGTGGCTTTGTTGGTCCCCTTATTCTTGGGATTGTATCCAAGGTAATGACGTCAATGGCAGGTGCTGGGACGGGAGTGAATATCCCTGTCCAGTCAATAATGAACATACTATTTCTTTTTGTTATAGTTCAAGCCTTCGTGTCGGGACTTGGAATAGGTGTAATAAGAGAAGGAAGCTACAGCTCCGGTCTGAAGTATGCTGCTCTACTTATTGCTATGGGCTCAGTTATCTTCAAGGGTGCTACCCTCATCAACATCGGCTTCTGACTTCTTTACCTCTATTACCTCGACTTCAAAAATCAGCGTTTTTCCTGCCAGCGGGTGGTTGAAATCGAGAGACACCAGGTTTTCTTTAACTTCAAGAATCTTCGCTATTCCCGAGTCAGTCATGACGTAGAGCCCCTCCTGCGGTTCGAGGCCGGCCTTGGTGAACTCCTCGACGGGAACCTTTATGACGAGTTCCGGGTTCGGCATGCCGTAGGCCTTCTCCGGAGGAACCGTGACGGTTTTCCTTTCACCGGGTTCCATTCCTATTAGGGCCTCGTCCAGGCCCGGAATTATCTCGCCGACGCCAATTCTGGCCCACATAGGGCCGTACTCCCTCTCTTCGACGTAAATACCGTGTTCCTTGGCGAGCTCTTCAATGCTCGTGTCAAAAACCTCGCCGTTCTCGAACCTTCCGATGTAGTTGAAAAGAACGTAATCTCCAGCTTCAACCTTCATTTCCTTCAACTCCAAAATTGCTTCACTGGAGACTTACTCCGTCCCTTTATAACTCTTTGGTCTGCGTGTTCCGTGTCCTGTCCAGTCTTTGAATCCTCCCGAAGGAGACAAAAAGGAACGATAAGTTTCACGAGTTCATTCCTCTGGGAGGATGTAATAGACGTAGTGGGGCCTGTTGGTCACATCGTCAATGAAAATTACTGTTCCGTTCCTTGGGGGCTTCAGATAGTGGACTTCTCCCTTCCTTGTTGTTACCGCCGCGAAGGCGTCTCCGGTTCTAACTCGGTTTCCAACGTTCGCTATCAGGGTTTTTGTAAAGCCCTCCACTGGGAGGAGCATCAGCTCATCGTCTCTTTTGAGGTAAATCCTCGTCCTTCCATCAGGGAGAACCAGTATCGCATCGGCGTTCATTCTATTGGTTGTCCTGTCAACGTAAAGGTAAAAGCGGTCGTAAATCTCTTTTATCAGGAACCTTGCGTTTTCACTGATGAAACCCGGCAGTTTATCGCCTTTTCTGAGCCAAACTTCTACGTTGCCATCTATTATTACACAGTCCCTCGTTATTTTTCCGTTTTCAACGCATTCCTCCTTTCTTCCCTCCACGTAGAGCCTGGGAAGTTTTTCCATGTTCTCACCTGTGTTTTTCCTTGTCCGTAAACCTTTTAAACTTCTCCTATTACTAAGCCCCGTGGCTTAAAATGTCCCTTAGAGCCAAGTTTATTGTGTTGCTGATAATAACGGTAATTTTGATGTCTTTTCTAATGAACAGTTATTCCTTCTCAGCTCCGCACAAGAAGAACCCTATAGCTCTCGATTTTTTGACAATCATAGTATTTGTTGGTGTTTTTGTTGGCCTGTTAATTTTTATAGTTCTAGCTCTCTATGTAAAGGATATACCTGGAGCAGAAAGTAGAGTTAATCTTAAACTTGGAGATGCAGTGTCAATTAGAGATATTGCTCTATTTTTGTTTTACAACTCCCTCCTAAGTACGTCCTGGGTTATTATGATGATGAGGATAACAGCAAGTATTAGAAACAATAACAATGTTACCAATGTCTCAATTTACAGAGGTAACAACACAACGCTTTTAAATAATTCAAATAATTCCTCTGTTGTTCCCCCTGTGAGACCTCTTATTGAAGGGGGAGGAAATGGTAATTATACGACAAAATTTTTAAACAATCCAATTGCAACGCACCTGTGGCTAGTTTTTCTTTTACCGATTTTCCTTGGACTGGTTTATCTTGGCTATTATTACTATCGTCTTGGTCAAGAAGAACTTAAAAGAAAGAGAAAAATTGAGAAGGCAATTGAATTCGATAGGAAGCTGAACGAGTTCGGCCTTGAAAGGTTCTCAAACCCAAGGGAGGCTATAGTTGAGATATACAAGAACGCCGTCCTATGGTTAGAAGGCCTTGGAATTCCTTATAGGGAGAGCTGGACTCACTGGGAGCATGCAGAGCACGTTAAATACATGCACGAGGCCTTTGTTGAATTGGCGAAGCTCTTCGAGAAGGCAAAATACGCCCCCGAAAGAATTGAGTGGAGAGATGCTGAGAAAGCTCTTGAGATTTATAACAGACTGAGGGGGAAAGCCCGTGAGATTGCCAAAATGGATTGAAACGTTCAAGGGCAGGCTAATGGTTGCTGGGTTCTTAATTTTTCTCTCAGTCGTTCCTGGAGAGTACTACATCAGGTGGATTGCAGTATTCAGTTTGGCAGTGTTCCTTGGAATTGTACTATTAAACGAGGATGTTCACATTCAACAAGCTAGAATGAGGAATAATCCTGCTACTAATCCTCTTAAACCTGATTTTGAGAGAGCTTTAGTAATTGTTAAACGAGCTCAAAAGGGCACGAGAAAGCTTGCCGAGGAAGAGCTCCTCGAGATACTCTATACTCTCTACGATGGAAAATACAGCTATCAAGAGTTACGTTCAAATCCTCCCCCTGCTTTGAAGGCTTTTTACTCTTCCCCCGATCCCTACGAGGGCCTAAAGCAGGCCCTAAAAATTTTGGAGGCTGAGCTAAATGAAGATTGAAGATGTCCACGAAAAGTCAAACCTCGTTCTCAACGAAGTCGGTAAGGCTATAGTGGGAAAGAGAAACGTACTGAGAATGATACTCACAACGATTCTAGCCGATGGCCACATCCTTATTGAAGACTTGCCGGGACTCGCCAAGACCTTGATGGCCAAGAGCTTTGCCAAAGCCCTTGGTCTCGAGTTCAAGCGTGTCCAGTTCACCTCCGACTTGCTTCCCAGTGACATACTTGGCGTCTCAGTCTTCAACCAGAAAACGCTGGAGTTCGAGTTCAGAAAGGGGCCCGTCTTCACCAATATCCTTCTCGCGGATGAGATAAACCGCTCTCCGCCGAAGACCCAGTCGGCTTTACTGGAAGCGATGCAGGAACGGCAGGTTACCGTTGAGGGAAAAACCTACGAACTTCCCAAGCCCTTTGTGGTCATAGCGACCCAGAACCCCATAGAGCAGGAGGGAACCTATCCCCTGCCAGAGGCCCAGCTGGACAGGTTCCTCGTCAGGTTGCGCGTTGGCTATCCGACGTTTGAGGAGGAAAAGGAAATCCTCAGGAGGAGAATCGAGCGCAGAAAGGACGAGGCCGACGTGAGGCCCGTCGTCACTCCTGAGGAACTCATAGAGATGCAAAAAGCAATTGAGGACGTCTACATAAGCGAGCCCATACTCGATTACATCGTCAGCATCGTGGACATTACAAGAAAAGACAAGAGGAGCGTTGAGATAGGAGCCTCTCCAAGGGGTAGCCTCGCCTTGCTGAAGCTGTCCAGGGCCTACGCGGCTATAGAGGGCAGGGACTACGTGATTCCCGACGATGTGAAGGCCGTAGCCGTTCCGGCGCTGAGCCACAGGCTAATCCTCAAGCGCGAGCTCTGGTACACGAGGGTTTCCCAGGAGAGCGTCATGGAAAAGCTACTCGAGAAGGTTCCCGTTCCCAAGTTCGAGTGAGGGGTGAGTATGAGAATTTTCGGCTTTGGAGGATTTCAGTACCAGCCTTCGATCGTTCTGCTAGAAAAGCACGTGGAACAGGAGGTTTCCCCGACATCAAAGCTGGCCCTCTATTTAGTGGCCCTCTGGGTTATTCCGACCTTTTCGTTTCTCCTTCTCCGGTGGAATCTGGTCTACCTTGTCCTACCCTATCTGACGCTCCTGTCAGTCTCGTATCTCTTCTTCAAACCAAAGGGAAAAGTTGAAATCTGGCGTGTCGTTAGTCACAACCGCTTCCTTGAGGGGCAGGAGGTTGAAGTAGAGGTCCACGTGAAAACGGACTTTCGTGTCGATTACCTCCACGTTCACGATCTTGTGCCGGGACTTGAGGTGATTGGAAGTCCAGAGAAGGTCTTTTCCTTAAGACCTTGTGAAGAGGGCGTTTTTAAATACAAGGTTAAAGTTAAACGTGGAATCCATAAGTTTGAGGGTTTTAATGTTTCCTATCGCGATCCCCTTGGCTTCTTCTCGTCAGATAGATTTGTTGACCACTTTACCGAAATAGTAGGCGTTCCAGTTCTGTATGAAGTTCAAACACCGTACTCAACCAAGGGAACCAAGATAACGATAGGCCCACTTCCTTCCCCTCTCACCGGCGGTGGCATCGAGTTTCATGCTATCAGGGAGTATCAGCCTGGCGATCCTCTTAAAGTCATAAACTGGAAGGCCACCGCGAGAACGGGGAAGATAATGGCCAACGAATTCGAAAGTGAGAGGAAAGTTGACGTAGTTTTTGTCGTCGATGCCTCGAGAATGAACGAACCCGTTTTTGACCACCTAATCAGGGCCACAGCTTCGCTTATGCTTAATGCCCTGAACGATGGAACGAGCTTTGGACTCCTCTTAGCTGAGAGAGTTCCGCTGTGGGTTCGCGTTGACTATGGCAAGAGGCACTTCTTCAAATGCATTGATTTCCTGAGCACCGCGAGGCCCGACAACAACAACTTCATCGCCTACCAGGTGGAACATCTTGTTAAGACTTCCCTTCCCCCGAGGGCCCAGATTGTTTACCTATCTCCTCTCCTGACAGAGGAGAGCAGAAACGCTCTAAAAACCCTTGCCCGCTATGGCTACAGCGTTGTTGTCATAAGTCCGAACCCAAACAGCGTCTATGAGCCTAAAACCGAGGAGGAAAGAATAGCTATGGAACTCGTTCAGCTAAAGAGAAAGGTCATGCTCAGGAACCTTGCAGGCTACGGGATTATAATAGACTGGGACGTTAAGAAGCCCCTGAAGGTGGCAATAGCGGAGGTGCTCCGTAAATGATAGGGAAGTTTTTTAGGAATGTTTTTACTACTGGACTTTTTGTTCTCTTTGTTCTTTTCACTTATCTCGACTTTGGGATTAGTCCAGAAACTATGATTGTGTTAATTTTTAGCCTATTAACGCCTCTGTGGGAACTGGCGGGTTATTTTGCCCTAATGGCTCTCGGATTCTTTTTGGTCTACCGTTCAATAGGTGGGTTCGTTGGGCTCTTCACTTTGATCTTTGGTATACAGTACGTGGAATCAGTCTATCTAACCTTAAGGAACGCTCCTCCTGAGCATTACTACGTCCTCTTCGCCGGAACGCTCCTGGCCATCCCGGTTTACTACTTCGCCTACCTGCTGTCCCTCTACGTGCCAAGCCTTGTCAACACCGCAGTTGCCTCGGTGTTTATAGTCCTTCTCTACGTTCTGTTCTACATAATAGTTAGACGCTGATGCTCCAGCTCCCCTTCTTTTTCAAAACCTCCCTGGCCCGGGTAAGGCCGAGCTTGACGCAGTCATCGAGCCTTTTTCCCTTAACGAGCCCCGCCAAAAAACCGCCGGCAAAGGCGTCCCCGGCACCGGTTGGGTCTATTTCGCCCTCAACGGGCAGTGCTGGAAACTCATGGAAGTCACCGTCGTAAACCAGAATCCCCTTCTCGCCCCGCGTTATAACAACAAGGTCGGCTCCCCAGGAGTACAGCTTCTCGGCCGATTTCTTGACCTCGTTAAGGCCCGTTATCAGCTTTGCCTCCCTCTCGTTCGGAAAGATTATCTCGCTCCTTGAAACCAGCTCCCGCATCAGCGCGGGTTTTCTTCTGTAGTCGTCGTAATATGTCGGGTTAAAATCGAGACTTACCCGTTTTCCTTCCAGCCTTTTCATGGCCTTCAACTGCTCTTCCGGTGGAATCGGCGCTATATGAAAGAGCTCTGCCCCCATGTACTCCTCAGGAATCGGTGTTTCGCCCATATTCTCGGCGACACCAATCTCGACCGGCGACTCAACGCTTCCATCTTCCCTGTAAATCACCCAGATGTGGATGGTCTTTCCCGGGAGAACCTGAACGCCCCTGATGTCAACGTATTGGGAGAGTTTTTCCAGCCATTCCCTCGGGAAATCCTCACCGATTTTAGTTACCAGGCCAACCTTCGCCCCTGCCAGGGAGGCCGAGGTGGCGACTGCCGCGGCCGCTCCGCCGGGCATGTCTACCCTTCTTCCGTCTGGAAACACTATCGTGTCTATGGAGACGTGACCGAGGACAACAAGCTCGACCATTCTACAACCCCTCCCTTAACTGGGGCCTTATGTTCTTTTGAGTTTTAAGTTAAGTGGTCGTGGTTTAAGCAGTTGTAACCGGTTACCTCTCCTCAAATTCGATTGTTTTGGAACTTTTTGTCCAGTTTATGTGTTGTATATTGACGAAAGGTTTTTGTATACGTAGTAATTGTTTGCATATGGCAACAGATAGATTTCCCTAACTGAAGGTGGTGAGAATGCCAAAGCCTGTGGGCTACGTTTTTGTATTCCTCCTATTTGTTTCCTTGGTTTCAGCAGTTTACTCCGTCAACGCCCCGGGTGTGGTGTATGAGGTTAAATACTCGGTCATCTCAAACGGAACCGTCGCGTTGATTCCCCTGTCCGTTTATCAGTACGACTTCCTCTACTATCCAAACGATTCACTGGCAAAGTTCGGAAAGTGGCACTATCTTCTATACTACAACGGTTCTCGCCTCTACCTCCTGAACTTTACCTATCTCCTGGCCCGCTCTCCCGGAGTTGCCTTCGTAAACGGAAGCTGGTATCTCAACGTCACAACTTACACATACTCGGGCACGGATAGCGCTGTCTACCGGCTGGACCCGGAGAATTTCTCCGTTGTTCCCGTAAAAACGAGTTGGTTCAAACTCTTGGAAGAAAACCATGTTGTTAGCGAGCTCAACGGCTGGAGGATAGTCGTTCCAAAGGACTTTGGCCCGCTAAACTCAAGCATCCCAACAGTTGACGTTGCAATTGCCAATACAGAGGAAAACGCTCGGCTCTACCATGGCAGGGTTGTCTTGGCAAATTCTTCGGAGTTTCCCCTTTACTTCCTCCTCATGCGGGAAAACGAAATCCGGAACGTCACGCTCCTCTACGTTAACACAACCCCCACCTCGTGGACTGAATACGGCTCAAGGCTGGTGACGGGGCTGGCGGGCTTCTGGTTCCCGGATAATGTCAGAATAGTTAACGTTGGCCCGGTCGCTAACGCATCCTCAGTTCCGCCGTGGGAGGTAGAGGTTATCAATGCCCGCTACTCCGTTGTTTCGAGCGGTAGGGATGCCATAATCCACCTTTTTTTGGCTACGTTCGTCCCCTACTGCCCCCCGCTCCTCGTTGCCGGTGGTTTCGACTGCAGTAATCAGACCATGCTGACGTTGCTCGAGGGGTACGAGTATCTCTTTTACTACAACGGCTCCCACCTCTACCTTCTCAACCTAACGGGGGCCATCCCCACTCAGGAGGTGTCCCTCGAGGACTACAACGGTGCGGTCTTTGTCAACGGAAGCTGGTATCTTAACGTCACGGTTTTCAACTGGAGCACGCATGAATACGAGGACAAAATCTATCTGTTCGACCCGAGGGAGTTCTGCATTGAACCCGTCAACGTCAGCTGGTCCGGGCTCATGAAGAAAGCGAAGAACGCCGATTCGATAAACGGGTGGCGGATTGTAACGCATTACGAGAGGCAATCTGAGAAGTGGGAGCCGGCAGACGTTTACGGGGTCTGCGCATCCCCCTTTGAGGATGCCAAGCGGTTGGATTACCCCTGTGCAAGCCTGATAATCAAAAAATCTGGGGTCATTCCGGTTCAAATCACGCTTAAATGAGGTTCATACGCAAAGAACATAACTCTGCCCTACCTTGAGATGAACTCGACGGGCACATACTACAGGCTCTCAAAAAGCGCCGTGCCCGTTAACGTGACCCTCTGTGAGAAGAAGGGTGCCTCCAAAACGCCGGCTCGTCTCGAAGAAAACAAGAACGGTGGGGAGAAAAAGACCCGCGGAATTTGCGGACCTGGGTTCGTGGCTCTGCTCGCGGTTCTTGCGTCGCTTATGAAAGGGCGCTCATCCGATGACTGAATTCTTTCCAATTAAGAACGTAGTAAAAAGTTTCCGAACCCTCGTTCAGATGCTCATCGAAAAGGTTTAAAAGTTAGGCTCCCAGAATTCAGGTGGTGATTAGCATGGAGCAGGTTTTCCAGAACGAGACCGTAAAGCAGATTCTTGAAAAGTATAAGAGGATATGGGCCATCGGTCACGCCCAGAGCGTTCTCGGCTGGGACATGGAAGTTAACATGCCCAAGGAGGGAATCCTTGAGAGGAGTGTGGCCCAGGGCGAGTTAAGCGTTCTGAGCCAGGAGTTCCTCCTCAAGCCGGAGTTTGTGGAGCTCGTTGAGAAGGCTAAGGGCATGGAGCTCAACGAGTACGAGCGTGGCGTTGTGAGGGTTCTCGACAGGCAAATAAGGATAAGCAGGGCCTTCCCGCCCGAGTTCCTCAGGGAGATGAGCGAGGTAACGAGCCAGGCAACAAAGGCATGGGAGGAGGCAAAGAAGAGCAACGACTACTCCAAGTTTGAGCCGTGGCTCGACAGAATCATAGACCTTGCGAAGCGCGCCGCCGAGTACCTCGGCTATGAGGACGAGCCCTACGATGCCCTGCTCGACCTATTCGAGGAGGGACTAACCACCAAAGAAGTCGAGAGGATGTTCGACAAGCTGGAGAAGGAGCTCAAGCCCCTCCTTGAGAAGATAATGGAGGAGGGCAAAGTTCCAAGGGAGCACCCTCTTGAGAAGGAGAAGTATGAGAAGGAGCAGATGGAGCGCGTTAACATCTGGATTCTCAAGAAGTTCGGCTTCCCGCTTGGCGTTCGCTCAAGGCTCGACGTCTCGGCTCACCCGTTCACGACCGAGTTCGGCATAAGGGACGTCAGGAT
>NZ_JALVAO010000017.1 GCF_027011145.1 Thermococcus sp.
GGCGGACGGCGTTAAGAGGGCCTGTGAGAGGCTTGGTAGAGGTTGCGAGCTTGCTGTCCACGTCAAGGGAATGGAGGCACCTGCCTGGGACCCGCGCGGAAGGAGGACGTATGCTTTAAGCTACGCAACCGCGGACGTTGGTGCATCTCACCTAAGGGGCTGGCCGAGGCCGCACCAGCTGCCAAATCAGGGGCCTGCCAAAGAACTCGTGCCTTCGCTCATAGAGAGTAGAGATGAGAGCTACATCACCGACATGCTCGGAACGTGTAAGTTCGTGCCCTACAGGATGGAAGACCTCGCGAGGCTCTACTCCATAGTCACGGGCGAGGAGTGGACGATTGAGGATTTGAGGAAGAGGGCCTGGGCAGTCGAGAGCATCGCCAGAATCCACAACGCCCTCGACTGGGTTACACCCTATCTCGACGACACGATTCCACCGCGCTGGTGGGAGCCCGAGCCTGACGGCCCGGCAAAGGGCAACAAAGCATTCATAGACTACAACGACTTCCTGGAGGCAAGAAAGGAGTTCTACAGGCTGAGGGGCTGGGATGAGGAGCTCGGCGTTCCATTACCTGAGACGATGGAGGAGCTAGGCCTCCCCGAGTTCAGGGAAGATGCCGAGAGGGCTCTGGAGGTCGTTAGAAAGAGGATGGGGGCTTAGCCCCCCTATTTATCCAACCCGGATTCTACCCCGTTGAGTTCTCGATGTATGTGAACTTTCCATCGCAGTATTTACCTTCACCGTCGTACAGGCCAAAGGTCGCACAGCCGTTTTTATCAATCCTGCCCCAGCCGGGGATAACGTAGCAGAGACAGCTCGGGTCGTTCATCTGGAAGAGTCTGCTCCAGATTACTTTTGTTCCATTCAGAATCATGACGTAGCCGGACATCGGGGAACCATCAGGCAGGGGACGTTCAAAGCCCATCAACACGTAACTGCCGTTTGAAACCAGAAACGCGTTCCTGAGGGGAAGGAACCCCCGTCCAAGGTCGAACTTTTTAACCGTACCATTCCTGCCGAGGACGTAGAAGTAGTCATCCGGTGCGTAGTTTCTGAATTCGGAATATGGCCTGGGTGCGGTCTGATAAACGAGGGCATAAAGGTAGTCGCTCGTGTTGGTTATCATAACCCCCGGAACGGCCATCCCGTTCTCCTTAACCCCGTATTTCCCACCGTCGTAGGCCCATGTGTAGCCCGAAAAAGTGATGTTCCAGAGGGGTTTTCCATCGTAACTGCATGCCCTCAGAACAACAACCGGAACCTCCGCGGTCAAGTTACCGGTGCTCACGTTGGTTCTGCCGTAGGCGTCAACGCTGAACTTCACGAAGGGAACCTTTCTCATCTCGCTCTCATTTCTGACAGCAACGAAGCTCCAGTTGAAGAAAAAGACCTCGCTCGCGTTGATTAGGTAGGTTGAGTTTTTGACTTTAATCGCGAACCCATCTTCCGTTCTGTAGACTATAGTGCCGTTGAAGACACCAACCTGTTCCAAGTCAGCTGGAGAACTGTATTCCTGAAGGGGACAGATAGAGCGAGTGATTTCCTTAGTAGTTTCATTCTTTTCCGGGCTCTGGCTCAAAACGAAGGCAAAAACCAATACAAGAGTGACGACAACGGCGAGGACAACCCTTCTTCCAGACATAGCACCACCGGAAGAATATGACAGTCGAGGGTTATAACTTTTTCTTCAAAAAGTTGTCAAAAGGAAGTCAACCCTTCAGGAAAGCCTCGACAAGGTTCCTCGTCTCGTTGAGAGCTTCAAGCGGAATGCCCTTTGGAAGGCCCCCGATTTCTCCTTTAACGTCCTTGAGGACGCCCTCTCCAGCCCCAAGGAACATGCCCTCGCTGACAATTCCGCGGAAGTTCGCCGGCGGAAGCAGAGCAACGGCAACGCGGTTGCCTTCCTTAACAGTCAGGTCGTTGGTAACGACGGTGATAGCTCTGTCACCGATGTTGACGTTGGTGACGAGCAAGCGGTCAGCGTTCGGATGTTTAGCGACGCTCATGACCTCTCCGACCTTTATGTCCACAGCTATGACCGGGTCGTTTATCTTTCCGAGGGCCAAGCGTTTGTCGAGGCCGAGTATCGTGTTCAGGAAGAAGCGGATTCTGGCAACCTGCTCCTCAACCTTCTCCCTTTCATCTTTGGAGGCGTTGCTTATGAACTTGTGGTGCCAGTCCTTGCCACCCAAGGCCTCGATTATTTCAAGGGCCTTCTCCTTGAGGGCCTTCATCTGGGGTGTCTCAATGAGTTCCTTCGGCTCAATGTAGGAATAACGCATCGCCTGTATCTCAGGCAACATCTCCTTGCCGAGTTTTATAGCCCTCTTCTTGTCCCAGTGCCCCTTGAACTTCGCTCCCTCAATCGTCTTCAGAAAGAGCTCTATCGCCTTCTCCGCCACGAGTAAGCGGTAATCCTTGCTCGTGTCCCACATCTTCATCACCTTCAACTGCCTTTAAAACCCGTCTCTTAACGCTTTCGTCCCTTATGCCTTCCGCTATCGAGCGAGCTTTGGCCAACTCACCCCGCCTTGCGTAGGCAACGGCAACCTCCCCGAGCAGTTCCGATGCAAGGCCAGCGTCTCTAACCACGCCAGCCAGGATTAAGGGTTCTTCAAGACGGCCGATTTTGAGCAGTCTCATCGCTATCGAGAAAATCTCCCCGTCCATCGGCCTGAATTTACCTATGAGGATTAGGTCAAGGGCCTCGTTGAAGACCTTTCTCGCAAGGTAAGGCCTCTCGTGGAGGAAGAGCCAGTAACTGAGGTGGAGCATCTCAACGGCCCTCTCCTCGAGGGGAAGAAATCGCATTACCTCTATTGCCCTCTCGATGTCTCCTTTTTCTATCAGCTCAGCAACTACAGGTCTTCCCTTTTTGAGAACGCTTTCTATCAGGGCTATCTTCTCCGCCAGATGTTTCGCCTGAAGTTTGAAGAAAAGGGAATCGTAGATGTCCCTTGCCAGTTTGTAGAATGCCAAGGCCTTCTCGTTTGGAATCTCGTCGGCACTCTTTTCGATAAGCCTTGCAACCCTCCTTAGGGTTTCGAGGGCCCGGGAGGAGAGTCCCCTTGAACGCTGTATTTCATCAACCGCCTCGGCAAAGAGTATGTAAGCATCGCTGTACCTGTCGGCCAAGACGAGGTTCCTGGCTATTCCGGCAAGAGCCTCCCCCCGGAGCATTGGCGATGGGAGAGATTTTGCAAAAGAAACGGCCCTTTCAAAGTAGAAGGAACCTCCTTCCTCTCGGTTTAGGAGGTAAAACGCCCTGCCAACGAGGGAATAGGCGATTGCCTTCTCATACGTCCCGGAGACTTTCTCAAGCGATTCAAGCATTTCAGATAGAACTTCTTCCCTCGGAAACTCAGTCATGACCAGGCTTAGCGCGAGAATCCTCCGTAGGGGATTCGGGATTGAACTTGCCTTCTCAAGGGCCCCCTTGAAGTCGCCGATTTTTATCCTCTCCTTTACCGCCTCCACAGAAACCACCGGGCAAATGGAGTAGAACCAAAAACCTAAAAAGGGTTACCCCTTCATCTTCCTGTCCCAGTTCTCAAGCATCTTGTCGAGGGCGAGCAAACTGTTGAGCCTAAGGCGAACGCGTTTGTTGTCCCAGTCAATCGAGCCCTTAAACTCGTTGAGTAGCTCGAAGACTTTCTCCGCCTCTTCCCTCGGGAGATACTTCCCGTAGAACTCCTCTCCACAGTGGGGGCACTTGAAGACAAAATTCTCAATGGTTTTGAGGAAAAGCTCCCTGTCGGTTAGAACCTTCTCGGCGTTTTCAACGGTCAGCATCTGTTCGACGAGCTCAGCCCAGTCGAGAGGCTTGCCACAGAGGGGACACTTTGCCATCACTCCACCTCCCTCAAAAACTTCTCTATCTCCTTCAGGATTAGCTTTATCGCCTTATCAAGGTTGGCCTTGCCGTTTGCACCAGCCGCTCCTGCGTGCCCACCGCCTGAGCCCCCTATGATGGGCCCGACCTTCTCCATTATCTTCCCCAGGTGGAGACCCTTCTTAACCAAACTCTCCTTTGCCCTGGCCGAAATCCTCACGCCGTTTTTCTCGCTCCCAACGATTGCTATGTCCGCTCCGAGCTGGAGAAAGACCTTGCAGGCGTATGACTCGTAGGCAGAAACCCTTGAGATCGCTATTACATACCTCCGGAACTTTCTGATTTCCAGCCTCTGACATGCCTTCAAAACGGCCATCCTCTTTGCATTGTCGGTGTTTTCATCATTAACGGGAGCAACGAGCTGAAATATCTCACCCATCTGAAGGGGAAAGCGCTCAAGCATCTCGCTTACAGCTCGGAATGTTTTCGCGTTGGCAAAGCGGAAGTTAGCTGTATCTGTAACAACCCCTGCGAGCAGGACCTTAACGCTCTCCTCATCGGCAAAGCGGAAGTATTTGAAGAGTTCCCACACTATCTCGGCCGTTGAAGTCCTTGAGGAGTCGATGACAGCTATCTTTGCCTTAATCGGCCTCTCCTTCTCGACGTGGTGGTCTATGAGCACAACGGTTTTCCCCTCTGGAATTTCAATGGGCTCAAGCTGTTCAATCGAAGAGGTGTCGAATATGACAACAACGTCCTCCTCAACTAGGGGGTTTTTCTCGACGGGAACGGGAGAGAAAGTCAGGAGTCTCTTTGCATAGGAAGAAACGCTCTGGGCAACACCAATCCTGATTTTTTTGACGCCAATTGACTTCAGATAGCGGGCGAAGGCTATGGCCGAACCCAGGGAATCCGGGTCCGCATTATGATGACAGAGGAGGAGAAATGATTTGTCCCTCGATTTCTCAAGAAATCGCTTGAGCTTAATTTTTCCCTTCATTTGATATCTCCCTCAGTTTCTTCTCAACGGCTTCGTAGGCCTTCTCAAGGGCCTCATTGACGAGGGAATCAACGTCAACTCTAACGAAGACCGGAACCTCAAGGTAGACTTCAATTTCAAGGTCGAGGGTCTCATCGCGGTTTATCCTCGTCGTCACCTCTATGTCCTTGACGTCGCTCCTGTTCAGGGAATCGAAAACGTGCTTTATTATGACCTTCTGTGCCAGCTCTCCGATTTCAATGAGCTGTTCCTCGCTCAGCTCAGGAAGACCGATGTGGACAACTCCCCTCCGCTCCATCGCCATCACCGGGGGTAGAAAAGAGAAATCAGCCCGCGGTCGGGCGGATTGCACTCTGTATCTTGGCGGTTAACTCTTTGAGCTTTTCGTTGAGCTTCTTCTCCTGCCTCTCCAGAGCGCTTAAGCGAACTTCAAGGGTCTCAACTTTCTCCTTGAGCTCTTCCACTGCCTTGCTTTTCTCTGTCTTGACGATGAGCGTTCCTACCGTCTTGTAGATGACCGCATCGTCGGGGAGCTTTTCAATCTCCTCCAGAGCTTTTTTGGCTTCGTTTAGCTCGAGCTGAACCTTCTGCTTCTGCTGGACGAGGAGCTGGAGCTGCTGCTGATAGCTCTCAAGCTGGGCGAGCATGGACTGAACCTGGGGCGGAATGCTCTGCATGCCAACACCTCCATAATCGCGATGCCGGGTTAGAATAAACGGGGCCCTTTAAATAGTTTAGGTAACGATGACTCAACCGAGAACTTCCGCCAGCTTGTAGAACGCGACTCCCATCAGAAGGCCCAGAATCACGATTCCAGAGAGCAAAAACCACACGATACCATCATCACAAGCTGTGGGTGTGCAGTCTCTTGTAAGGATGAGGTATGTAACGAGAGATACCACCGCTACTGTAAGGGTTGAGACACCCACGAAAAGACCGGGATGAGTTTTTGTTCGCCGGAGGAAGAGGAACGACAACACTGCGGGAAAAAGACCGAGAACAAGGGGAAGGACATCAACGATTAAGCTGGGTTCATCTCCCGTCACAAACTTGCCTAGAGTCAGCAGAAAAGACAGATAAAACGCATATGAAAACAGGGCCAGAATGCAGATTGAAGGAAGTGAACTGGCTTTTACCTCATCATCCGCGCGGTTTGTTTTAAAGCTCCAGCGAGTCCATCGCAACCTTAATCCACCTCAGGTAAGAGTTAAGCGTCCCCCTTAAGGCAGAGTTGTCCTTAGCCAAGAAACGGATTATCAGCCTTTTTCCGTCCCTGAGGAACTCAATCCTGCTTCTCCTGTAAGGGACGGTCTTATGCTCGTATAGAACACTTTCATAAACTATCCTGGCGGTTTCCTCGTCCGGAAAGAAGAGCTCGATTATCCCCTCGATTGGCCAGTCTTCGCCAGTGCCTCCTTGTAGTCCCATCTCCTGCCGTCCTCCATTATCCAGATTTTCACAAGGATTAATGGCCCAACGGGCCTGTCTCTGGTGACGTCAAGGCGGTAGAAGTTAACTGCCATGCCCCTTGGATAGTTCTCAATTACCCCTATCACGTCGGTGTTGTATCTGTCCGCTATCGTCTGGAGGCTCTTGTTGCCCCTCGGCACGAATTTTCCGCCGGTAAGCTCGGCGAAAGCCTGGGCAAAGGCCGTGTGGTCGATGCTAACCCTCTTCGCTGTGGTTACAACAAAGGGCATCTCCTCGCGGATTGGTCTAAGGTTTCTGAAACCGATTTCGCGCTGGAGCTTAATGCCGTGGAGGTAGAGGTAGCCGAGGTAACCCCAGTCCTCGGGGTCCACCTTGATAAAGGTCATCTTGAGCGGGTTGCCCTTCCAGACGTTGATTATTAGGAGTCTCTCGTAGTTCCTGTCGTATGCTTCCATGAGCAAATCCTGGATTGTCTTCTTTCCCCGGGTTAAGTAAAGGGAGTTGGGGAAAACCCTCTCCAGGTCGTGACCGAAGCTTCTCGTCCTCCTCGTCGGTCGGTGGGAAGTCGTTATCAGCATCATGGCAACCACTCGTTGGGGTTAGTTGATAAAAGCCTTTCGAAAGAAAAGGCTCAGATGGCCTTGACCCTTCTCGCGACCTTGGGCCTGGGCTTGTAGAGTATCTTACTGCCACAGTAAGGACAGCGGACCTCTCTGGTTGTCGCGAGGTCGAGTTCAACCTCCCTGCCACACTTGGCACAGCGGTAAATCGCCCTAACCATGAAAATCACCCCAAAGGAAAAGAATCAGGCCTTGGAAGCGACAACGCGCTTCGCAACCTTTCCGGCCGGAGTGGTCGGCAGGTAAGCACCGCCGGCGAACGTTGCACCGCACTTCTGGCACTGCCATATGCCGGTGCTTATTCTTCTAACGGCTTTCCTTCCGCAGACGGGGCAGACGTGCTTCTGCTTCATCTTGGCCTCAACGGCTGCAACCCTTCTCCTTATCTTGAGACCGTACCTCGGACCGAACCTTCCAGCGGAACCAACCTTAACAGTCCTTCCCATGAGCATCACCCCAGAGTTAGGTAATTTTCACGACTGGAAAGTGTTTTAGGGGACGTTTTATAAACCTTTGCATAACTCCGGACATCGAGATTGGAGGTTCCTAATAAACCTTACGTTGAGGCCCTTGGAAAAAGCTTGACCAAAAGTTTGTAGCTCTTCACCAGAGAGAAGTCATTGAGAGTGGTTTTGCACTAAGTGTTCATTTTGTGGGGGGAACATTTGGGAAGAGTTCTCTGAAGGGTTTGCTCTTCGTTGACGCCCGGAGGACGTCGATTTTAAAGTCAAGCCCAACAAAATAATGCACTTTTCTAAGTTCCCAACACTTAAACGCACATTAAAACCCCCTTAAGAAAACTACATTTCAAAAAGAGCTACAAACTTTGATAAAACTTTGCACTCAGCCTTTAAGAAAGGCTGGCGAAAAACCAGTTGTGCATTACTCAAGTACAACTTTAACAGGGGTTTTAACACCAAACAAAGCCTTTCCAAGTAGTTTCAATTTAATAAGCAAACTCCTGCCTCACTGGGCTTTTAAGAGCAAATTTCCAATTTAAAGGCATTCTAAAAGTGCAAACACTCTAGAAATATCCCCTAGAAAAGAATCACGAAGCTTGGTCAAACTTCGCGCAGGCGAGCAAACTTTGCACTGCAAAGTTTGACCAAAGAATGCCCTTCCCGCCAAAAGAGCAAAAAACCAGTTGTGCACTAACCGAGGGCAAGTTCAAACAGGGTTTAACACCAAACGAAGCCTTTCAAGCAGTTCCAACTTTGTTATTGGCGTCCGAAGGACGCCGTTTTAGAGTGAAACACTCTGCAAGGAGTAAATAAATTAGAAACCCACCCAGAAGACTTCAAATTCCAAAAAGCACTTACTTTTCCG
>NZ_JALVAO010000018.1 GCF_027011145.1 Thermococcus sp.
CGACCGACGGAAAGGCCAGCCCCTTCCACTCAACCGCGGCCTTTGCGCTTCACGCCGAGGAATTCGGGGCTAAGTTAGTTGAGTACACGGAAGTGAAGGACTTCATCATCGAGAACGGCGAGATTAGAGGGCTGAAAACGAGCAGAGGAGTCATAAAGACCGGCATCGTCATCAACGCCACCAACGCGTGGGCCAAGCTCATCAACGCGATGGCCGGAATAAGGACGAAGATACCGATAGAGCCCTACAAGCACCAGGCAGTAATTACACAGCCCATAAAGAAGGGCTCGGTTAAGCCTATGGTGATTTCGTTCAAGTACGGCCACGCTTACCTGACCCAGACGAGCCACGGCGGGATAATCGGAGGCGTCGGCTACGAGCTGGGCCCGACCTACGACCTGAACCCGACCTATGAGTTCATGCGCGAGGTGAGCTATTACTTCACCAAGATAATCCCCGCTTTAAGGGAGCTCCTAATCCTGAGGACGTGGGCCGGCCACTACGCTAAAACACCCGACAGCAACCCGGCGATAGGTAAAATCGAGGAGCTGAACGACTACTACATTGCCGCAGGCTTCAGTGGACACGGCTTCATGATGGCCCCGGCTGTTGCCGAGATGGTCGCCGACCTCGTCACGAAAGGAAAGACAGACCTTCCCATTGAGTGGTACGACCCGTATCGCTTCGAGCGTGGCGAGCTTCGCGGTCAGGCCCTGCAGATGGGCTGACTTCGGCCCTTTTCTTACCATTTCGACGGAAATTTTATAAGGGGCTTACCCTTTCTTTTCGCTGATGGCGAAGAGGGAGAAGGCCATCCTACAGGGAAAGCGCGAGAAAACGCTCAAACTAAAAAAGCTCCGGGTTAAGCGGAGGAACGTCTTAATTCTCGCCATGGCGATGTTCATCGCCAACGTGTCCTTTGGAATGGCCTTCCCCTACCTGAGTGTTTACATGCGCCTCCTCGGCGCGAGCATGTTCATGGTGGGTCTTTTGAGCGTGGCATTCAACCTCACCTCAACCGTCTTCCAGTACCCCTTCGGCTGGCTCTCCGATTCGACGGGCAACAGGAAGACCTTCATTGCATTTGGGGTCGCCTCTATAGGCCTCTTTTATACTGCCATGGCTTTCGTCGGGTCTGCAACGGGCGTTCTGATTCTGAGAACCCTACAGGGAATCTTCGGCTCGGCGATGACCCCGGCACATTCCGCTCTAATCTCAGAGCTCTCAACCCGGGCTGGTTCCATATTCGGCCTCTTCAACTCCATCGAGAACGCCGGTTACATGGTCGGTAACTTCCTAGGCTCGGTGATAGTTGGCTATCTCGGCATAAAAAAGCTCTTCATCCTTTCCGGCTTTCTTCTCTTTATCTCCGCCGGCATAGTTCTCCTAATCCGCGAGCGCCCGACGGGAAGGCGTTCCCTCCTCGGCATGATTCTCGTTCAGGAGGGCAGGGAAAGCTGGCGGGCAACCGTGAGAAGTTCGGCCTTTAAGAAACTCATGCGCGGTCACCTCGGTATCTTTTACATCACGGTCTTTCTCGTAATGGTTGCCAGCGGGCAGTTCTACAGCGTCTCCTCCGTTTACTTTAAAGAAACCTTCGGCGAGTGGAGCGTCGGCGTTATCTTTGGGATAGAGAGCCTCGCGGCCGCGCTGACAGGTTACTCCCTTGGAAAGCTGATAGACAGGTATGGAGCGAAGAGGTTCTACCTTCTTGCCATAGCGGGCTACGCAGTAGCTTTCCTCCTTTACGCTTTCGTTAAAAACGTCTGGCTGGTCTTCGGCGTTGCCTTCCTTTCGGGGGTTAAGTGGGTCATGACGATAAACTCGACATCAGCCTACGTGGCTCAAAACGTCAAGGTGAGCGAGAGGGCTCAGGGAATGGGTCTGCTCAACGCGATGATGAGCCTCGGCTGGGTAGTTGGGCCGTTACTCGGCGGTTATCTCGCAGGGATAAGCTTCGAGCTGGACTTCGTAAGCACGCTGATTCCCCTCGGACTGGCCTTTGTTTTAGCCCTTAGACTGCCAGGGTGATGCAGTCTGGAGGAACTTCCTTCACTATCCTCACGTTCTTTCCGGCCCTGTAGATTTTGAACCCCTTCCGTCTGAGGCAGTCAGCGTCTATGACGAGAAGAACCACGTCCCTCCCGTGCCTTCTGCCCGTTTCAATGGCCTCGCTTCTGCTCGTTGTCAGGTGAACGAACTGTCGCTTCATCGGCTTGAGCCCTTCCCTGAGAATAGAGGACAGGTTTCTCCTCGGCGTCCCGTGGTATAGAATCCTTGACTCGATGTCCTCCTCGTGGTTTAAGCTCACCGAAAAACTGTGGCCGTAGCGGGCGCGGATTTTTCCATCTCTAATCTCGTAGCGCCCCTTTGGGTCGTTCGCAACAATCTCGCGCACAAACTCCTCGGTAACGTCGGGATAGACACTCTTCAGGGCTTTTACAAGCTCTTCCAGTGGGACGAAGCCCCTGCTATCGGGCTCTAGTCCAAATTCCTCCGGCGAGTGCCTTAGGATATACGCCATCAGCTTGCTGACCTTCGCCCGGTTCATGGTAAAAAGATTGAGGCAGGACTCTAAAAACTCAACGGAACTTCCTCAGGGCCATCTCACCAGCCACACTTATCGGGTCTATCGTCGGGCTTATCGGTGGAGCGTAGGCAGTTTCGAGGTAAACGACGTCCTCAACAGTTGCTCCCTTCTGTGCTAAGGCTGAAAGCGTCATTATCCTTCCCCATACCCTTTCGCCACCGACTACCTGGGCCCCGATGAGCCTCCTGTCTGACTTTCTAAAGATAACCTTAACCGTTATCGGCTTTCCTCCCGGGTAATACTCGGGCTTGGTCGAACCTTTGAACTTGCCGACCGCTATGTCTATGCCCTCCTTCTTTGCCCTCTCCTCCGTTATTCCAAAGGTGCCTATCTCGAGGCCAAAGAGCTCTGTTATTGCCGTGTTGAAGACGGGCTTAAACGATACGTCCTTCCCGGCTATATGTTCAGCCGCGATTTTAGCCATTCTAACCGCGCTCGTTCCAAGCTGGCTGAGCGTTCTCTTTCCCGTTACGGCGTCAATAACCTCGGCGCAGTCGCCTATAGCGTAAATATCTGGGTCGCTCGTCTGGAGGTGCTCGTTTACAACTATTCCCCTGTTGACCTCGAGGCCGGCTTTCTTGGCGAGGTCAACGTTCGCCCTCACACCGGTGGCGACGAGAACCAGCTCTGCTGGAATCTCTTCTTCCCCAACTTTCACAGCCTTAACGGGGCTTCCAATTATCTCGCTGACTCCCTCGTTGAAGCGGAAGGAAACGCCGTGTTTTTCCATCTCGGCCTGGACGAGCTTTGCCGTGTCTTTATCCAGCATCGTAGGCATTAGCCTGTCCATCAGCTCTACAACCAGAACCTCCATGCCGAGCTTTGCAAATGCCTCAGCCCCTTCAAGGCCTATCAAACCGGCGCCGATTACGACGGCTTTCTTCGGCTTCCTTTCGGCGATGTAAGACTTAATCCTGCGCACGTCGTCGAGGCTCTTGAGGGTGAAGACGCCCTCGTTTTCAATCCCCTTTATCGGCGGGATAAAAGCTTTTGAGCCAACCGCCAGGACTAGCTTGTCGTAGGGGACTTCGCCCTTGTCGGTGATTACGACCTTCCTCTCGCGGTCTATGGCTTTGGCCTCAGTGTTCAGCATGAGCTTTATTCTCTGCTTTTCATAGAACTCGTTAGGGAAGACGATTACATCCTCCGGCTTCTCAATCATTCCGCTTATCACGTGCGGCAGGGCACAGGGGGAGTACTGCATCGTTGGTTCCTTCCCGATGACTGTAATCTCGGCCTTTCTGTTGGCCTTCCTGAGAAAGAGGGCGAAGTTGCTCCCAGCTGTGCCAGAACCGATGACGACAACTTTCATGGACACCACCGGGGAGTGAAGGGGGAGGAGGTATAAAAAGGTGGCTTTTGTAAGGGGGGATCAAATCCCAAAGCTTTGCGGAAAAACCTGGATAAAGGTCAAGTCTCGAAGTCAGCGCATCCACTTACGGGCTATGACAGCTACTATCAGCGCCATAAAGACAGCTCCGGTCAATGCTTCAAGGGCGCTCAGGGCTTTCAGCCAGCCGGTCGGGTGCATGTCGCCGTAGCCGAGGGTTGTGAAAGTGACGAGGGAGTAGTAGAGGGCGTTGGCAAAGCGGACGAGATAATTTGAGGTTTGAGGAAAGCCTTCAATGTAGGCGCTCCAGAGGGTGTATGGAACCGCATTGCCAATAATAATAAGCAAGGAAAACAGAAAGAGTCGAACCCAGTTTGTACCGTATTTCGAGGGTAGATCAGCCAAGAGCCATTCAACGAAGTTGTGAGTGTGAGCCTTAAGTTTTTCCAACTTATTCCGTGCGTTCTTTATGCGTGCCCTCCTTTTGGCGCGCATTTCGAGAACGAACATGATGTCTGCTTTTTCTCTCTCCCAAGTGCTCATAGGTTATACATTGGATTTTTGCGGCTTCTGCTAACGGTTGAGGGTAACAAAATCGTGTTTTAGTCAGCTCAGTCGCTCTACCCCCAACAACTTTGGAGGGAAAGAATTCAATGTATTGCTTAAAATAAGTGCCTTCAAAAGACAACATTTTCCCACAAAATTTTGCACCAATGAACTTTGAGACCTCTAGGATGGACTGTGAAAAATCTGCGGAACCTAAAAATTGAGTTAAAGAAAAATCCGCCAGTGTTTGAAAAACAGCACCAGAAAATGTGATTCTACCTCGGAACTCACTTTCTCTAAAAAGAGCATCTCTCTTGAATTTTGCTCCCGAAAAATCAGTATTGCCAAATACTTTTACCCTATAGAAATCCAAATCTTTCTCAAAGATTGCTCCAGAAAAATTTGCATCAAATAAAAAGTTTGACAACGCAAAAAAAAAACATACTTAAAGTGTGCTCCAACAAAAGATGCACCCTCCTCAAAAATAGCCTCAACAAAATCAGCATATATGAATATTGCACCAGAAAAATTGGCCTCTTTCTTAAATAGACTTTTCCATAAAGAAAACTTTAATCCCCAAAGATTTCCCTGTGAGTCAACATATTCAATTGGTACATCTGGAATCTCGGGGAACACGTATCCACTTGCATCTACAGGCCCCTCAAAAACCAGCCTCTTTATCTTTTGTCCCTCAACCTCAATCTCCTCAACCCTCGGTTTGAACCTCTCCAGAAACTTCTTGTAAAACTCCACGGCCTCTTCCTCACTCTTGTTAGGCTTATGAAAAATACAGTACTCCCTATCGGCAGTCTCAGGATCGCAGTTCCCAAAGTGTGCCATCTTGCACATACGTGCTCACTAACCTAACTACACTCCGGAGTTTTTATCCCTTTCGACGACCTCAATGAACTCGGCTGGAGTTAAGATTAGAAACTTGTGCCCTTTAAGAGAAAACCTCATCTCCTTATCTCTCAGTCTCAGCACGTGCTTCTTGTTGAGACTTATCAGAAAGTCCGCCTTGGCAGAATAAACAACATCAAATAACTTGTTGTCATCGGGGTCAGGCGAAACGTCGAAGTGTTCAGCTGGCTCAACTATGACGGAGGAAGCCCTGAAAATCCTGTAAATCCATAGTGCATAAACCCTGCTCTCAAGGTATTTGAGAACCTTCTCGCTCGTGAGCTTGAAGCGAAGCTCCTCAAGTATCGCTTCGGAGGTGTAGGAGCGAACCGCTCCATTGACGATCATGTCGAGTACCTTTCCAGAACTGCCGAAGGGGTTTATCGCCGCCGCTATGACGACGTTCGTGTCTAAGACGACCTTGAACGCTTCCATTCCTCGTCCACTTCCTCAAGGAGCTTTTCGATTTCCTCCTCAGATGGAAGCTTCCTACTCCTCGCGAGGAGCTTGTACTCCTCCCAGAGTTCTTTGGGAGACTCATAGTGCAGGAGGAAGAACCTGACTGCTTCCTTGATGAACTCGCTCCTGCTTGAGAACTCCCCCCGCTCGACCAGTCTGTCTATCTCGCGCATCAGGCTAGGAGGAAAGCGAACGGAAACCTTCTCCGCAGTGGACATTCCATCACCGTAGGACAATAGTCGGACAAAATATATAAACGTTTTGAGGAAAGAGAGAACTCTCAGGGCTCCACGATCGTTCCGCTGTGCTTCCCTTTCACGACGTCAAAGAGATGGTACGCATCACGCTTGCCGACTATGTAGGTTCTTATCCGCCCGCGCTGGATGAACTTAGCAGCGAGAGCATCAACGACCCCACTGCCACCGGCTTTGCTCTCGGCCTCCATGGCTATCTCCACGAGTTGCTCCGGCGTTATCCTGTCGAGCTTTTTGGCATTCGGGTTCTTCCGCGGGTCGGAGTCGTAGACGCCGTCCACGTTGGTGACGACCACGAGAAGGTCGGCCTGCAGGTACTCGGCCAGAAGGGTTGCCACGGCATCTGTGGTGTGGCCAGGATGCGTCCCGCCCATTATCGGTATCTTCTTGAGCTGTATGACCTCCCAGGCCTTACGGAAGTCCTGGATTACGAAGGGATATGCCTTTTCTCCGAGCGCCGCTATCAGGAGCATCGCGTTTGCCCTTGTTATGTGAATTCCAATGTAGTCCTTGAATGTCTCGTTTGGTGTAAACTCCTTTGCGGCTTTGATGTATTCCCTTGCAACCTTTCCGCCGCCGACTACAACGGCCACCTCGTGGTCCTCGCTTATCTTGATGAGTTCGTACGCTATGGCCTTGATAAAATCGACGTCCGGATCATCTGGAACGAGAACAGAGCCACCTATGTCGAAGACTATTCTCATGACGACCCTCACGATGCTAATCGGGTTACTTTATAATCTTTTTTCTTGTTGTAAAAATGGCAATATGATTCAGCCTATCTGAAATGCCGAGCTTCTCAGCTCACTCCTCTCGAATCTGTACGGGTCATACCACTCCCACTCGAGCGGAACCTTTGAACATCCCTTTGAAATTAGTTCAGCAATCGCCTGCGCAACGGCAGGGGCCATCATGAAGCCGTGTCCAGAAAAGCCAGCCGATATGTAGAAGTTGTCAAGGAGTTTTCCGATGGCGGGGTTACTGTCGGGGGTTTTGGCATAGAACCCGGCCCACTGTCTGACTATGTGGGCATAGCGGAGAGGCGGGGCGATTTTCACGGCATAGCGGAGGACACCACGCAGAAAGTCATAGGTCGGCTCGTAGTCGTCGAGGCTCTTAGCTTTGTGCTCTATTCCGGCGCCACAGATTATTCCCCCGTCCTCTCCGTCCTGGATTATGTACGCATCGTCCCAGCTTGGCGGACAGACCAGAGGCTCGGCCTGACCCCTCTCAAGCGGTTCCGTCTTGACGAGCTGGTGTTTGTAAGCGGTTATAGGGACGAGGTCGCGCTTCAAACCGGCCATCTCGTTGATGAGCGGTGCCCAGGCGTTGGAGGCGTTTAAAACCGCATCTACCTTAACGCCCTCAACTCTCCCGTTGCTTCTGAACTTAACGGCCGTTATGACCTTCCCTTCGCGCTCAAGTCCAACGACCTCCGTGTGCTCCCTTGCATCGACACCCAGCTCTCTGGCCTTCCGCAGGTATGCGAAAAGCGTCTTGAAGGGGTTTGCCTTGCCGTCTTTCGGATTCCATGCTCCTGCCAGGAATGGCTCGGTGTTGAGAATCGGCACTATTTCCCTGGCCTCGTCCATATCGATTAGCCTCGTCGGGACGCCGAAGCGGTTCTGGAGCTTTATGTTCGCTTTAAACGCCTCGATTTCCTCCTTACTTGTGGCCAGAAACAGATACCCTGTCTGTGTGAAGCCTATATCCGCCTCGAGTTCCTCCTCAAGCCCCTCCCATCGTTTAACGGAATACTTCATGAGCCTAACGTTTGCCTCGTCCGTGAACTGGGCGCGTATTCCTGTGGCACAGCGGAATGTGGAGCCCGAGCCGAAATAGTTCTTTTCGAAGAGGATAACATCTTCCCCGAGCTTAGCTAGCTCGTAAGCGGTGGCGACGCCTATTATCCCACCGCCGATTATCGCAACCTTACTCATCGCCACCACCCACGAGAACCTCAACGCGAACGGGCCTTATCGGAACCCTCGCTTTAGGTAGTGGTATCTCCTCGGGTTTCCTTCCTGTCTTCCTCGCGAGGATTGAAATTACAATAGGAATGCATGTTCTCCCCTGGCACGGGCCCATGCCAACGCGGAGAAGCCTCTTGATTTCCTCGATGTCGGTAATCCCGGAATCAATGAGGGCCTCAATGTCCTCCACGGTCACGTCGTTACAGCGACAGACTACCCTTTTCCCGGCCATGTTACTCCCCCCGTTCAGCCCTTGCTTGCGCATATTGAGGCATCAGCCTCAACACGTCGGGAGTTTTGCTCCCAACGAGCGCTGGCGGAATGTTTCTGACTCCTAAACCAGCTTCAACGACATTGGGTGCCTGCGCAATTGATGCCATTCTGTTGTTCATCTCTGAAATGCGCCCTTCGGGCGCGAGATGACTGTGAACCTTGCGGAGATGTTCCATCTTTTGGCACCCCTCAGATATAATCTCGGCGGCCGTCATTCTCTCACCACCTTAACAGCCCTTACCTCCCAAGCGAGCTCTATCGGAACTTCGACGACGATTATCGGAGTGTCCCCCCTGCTCTTTTCCCTTGGAACGACGGTGAGTATCTTGCCTTTCCCGACGGGCTCTCCAATACGGTTGAGGAGAACGACTTCATCTCCCCTCTCTGGGAGCGGAAGAAGTTCGTGGGGCATCGTTATCCTCGCCTTATCCCCGACGTAATGCACCATGAAGAAGGCCAAACCCGGACAAATCTGGACGCAGAGGGAGCAACCTATGCACCTCTCGTAGTCCACAATGGGTAAATCGTTGGGTGTTGGCATGCTTATCGCTTCTGTGGGGCATATTTCCCTGCAGGGCGCGCAGGGTATCTCCTGGGGGCACTCGGGGACGGCAACGGGCCCTTTCCTTAGCCTTTCCTCACCCGGCTTTGGAATTATCGAGAAGAGCTCCTCGGGTGTTATGTATCCCCTCTGAAGGTAAGGAGGAATCTCAGCCATCACCATCGACCTCCGCAAGGAGCTTCCTTATTCCCTTAATCACGTGCCTGCCGAAGGGCCCGGAGCGGAACTCGTCGAGGTCGCGCTGGGCTTTCTCTATCTCTTTGACCCAGTTCTCGTCTGCTATACCGAGCCTCAACGCGGCGGCGATACCGGCTATCTTGCCTTCGAGCATCGCCGTCGTGGCCTCCTCTATTCCAGCCGAGTCGCCTGCGACGAAGATTCCCCTGACCGTTGTTTCCATCCACTCATCTCTAACCGCAACGTGGCCTCCAAGCTCGCGGACGTACTTTATCTGACATCCGGCCTGATGGAGGAGCTCGATGCTCGGCCTCAGGCCAACTGCGAGGGCTATAACATCAACCTCCACCGTCTTCTCCGTTCCGGGAATGGGCCTCCAGTTCTCGTCGAGCTGGGCTATTACCGCTCTCTCCACCTTCTCCTTTCCCTCAGCCCGGAGAATCGTGTGCCTAGTGAGAATTGGCACTCCAAGCCTTCTGACCTTGGCAGCATGCACGAAGTAGCCACCAACCCTGGGCATAGCTTCGACTATGGCCTTCACCTCAACCCCTGCCTGAAGGAGCTGATACGCCAGAATAAGCCCCACGTTTCCGGCCCCGACTATTAAAACCTTTTTCCCCGGTTTTACGCCGTAGGTGTTCATAAGGGTCTGAATGGCTCCGGCTCCGTAAATTCCGGGTAAATCGTTGTTCTCGAAGGGTATAACCCTCTCCATCGCGCCGGTGGCAACGATAACAGCCCTCCCGCGGAATTCAATCAATTCCCTGTTGTTTTTAACGGCCAGAACGAGCTTCTCATCATCGTCTTGAAATATCCCCACAGCAGAAGTTTCGAGGAAGACCTTCACGTTTTTCCTCTTTTTGAGTTCCTCCTCAAGGATTTTCGCTATCTCAATGCCCCTCACTCCAGCGAACTGCTCTCTCTTCCCGAAAAACTTGTGGGTCTGCTTGACGAGCTGGCCTCCAAGCATGGGGTTCTCATCGATTAGAACGACCTCTGCCCCCGCATCGGCCGCGTTGAGTGCCCCCATAAGTCCAGCTGGACCTCCTCCTATGACAATGATGTCCGCCTCTACGACTCTAGCGTCCCTGAACTCCGGTGGTCTGGCTTCCCTTGGAAGTTTTGCCCTCCCCTGCTGGCGTTCTATCCTCATTCCGTCTTCAACGAGTGTTATGCACGTCCTCACGTTGGGAATCCCGTTCACGACCATAAGACATGAGGAGCACTTCCCTATGGCGCAGAACAGCCCGCGGGGACGCTTTTTGTTTGGAGAATAGTTGAGAACCCTTATCCCGGCGGCGTGGAGGGCCGTTGCAATCGTTTCGCCCTCGTATGCCTTGATTGGCTGTCCTTCAAAGTAAATGGTAACCTCTTTCCCGCGCTCAAATCTCAGAACAGGATGTTCACTGAGGCGCACTGAAAGCCACCCATGAACCGGTAGTGGTTAGTGCTTATGAAAATTTTTCAATACTTTGGTGGGAAACCTTTGGTTTTTGAACCTACCAAACCTTTATATATCCCGTCCTGAAACTAAAACCTGGCGGCGGGCTAGGCCGGGGGGTTCGGCGTCCCCTGTAACCGGAAACCGCCGATATGCCGGGGCCGAAGCCCGGGGGGCGGTTCCCAAAACCGTGCCCCGAAGCCGGGGTGCAACGATGAGT
>NZ_JALVAO010000019.1 GCF_027011145.1 Thermococcus sp.
CCACTTCACCTCTGGGAACTGGCGGTAGGTTCCGGAGCTTGAGCACGGGGCATCGAGGATTATTTTGTCGAATTTAGCCTTGTCCCTGAAGCTCTGGCCGTCGGCGTGGACGAGCCTGACGTTTTTAATGCCGAGTAGCTTCATCTTCTCCTTCATCCTCATCAGGCGGTCGTAGGAGTAGTCAACCGCGATGATTTCTCCTTTATTCTCCATCAGTGCCGCCGCGTGGAAGGTCTTCGAGCCGGGGGCCGCGGCCAAATCGAGAATCCTCTCGCCGGGTTCAGGAGCCAAAACGTGGGCAACGTAGGCCGAAGCTAAATCCTGGATCACGAACTTTCCCTGTTTGTACCAGTCGAGCCTCATGACCGGCGTTTTGTATTCGAGGACCTTCAGAACGTCGAGAACCGGAGTCAGGGCCGTTCTAACGCCCTTTTCCTCAAGGTAATCTCTGAGAGAATCAACGTCTGTCTTCAGCGTGTTCGCCCTGACGTAATACCTCTGCGGCCTGTTGTTGCTGAGGAGCAGGCGAACGGCCTCGTCGTAGCCGAACAGGTCGATAGCGTACTCCACGTACCAGCGGGGGTGGGAGAAGCGAACGCTCAACCACTCGATTCTGTCCTTCTCCTTCAACTTCCTCAGCGCTTTATCGACGTCGAACTTCTCTATCGAGTGCATCAGAGCGTTTACAAATTTGGCGCGGGAGAAATCAAAGCGCTCCTTGACGACGCGGATTATTGAGTCGGTCGCCACCGCCGGCGGAACCTTCCTGAAGTGCATCTCAAACGTCCCGATGCGGAGGAGGTTCGCCAGGTAGGGGTCGAGGTCTTCAACCGTCGAGCCTTTCAGCACGGAGTTGATTATGAAGTCTATTTTAGCGCGCCACTTCTCAATCTCGAAGACGTAGGCGTGCGCCAGCCCCCTCGCCTTCTCGCGGTCCCTTCCGGCTATCTTCCTGAAGACCCTCTCGAGGGCGTGCTTCGACGACAGCTCGCGCTCCTCAACGAGCATCAACGCGTCCGCCACCACTTCCTGAAAGCTCGCGCGGTAAAATAGCTCCATGCTCGGCCCTTCGATGGGAGGTTTAAAAAGGTGGTGGTGAGTTTGTTTAGTAATCCCATCGTTTATTAAGATACAAATACGAAAATAAGATACGAATACAAAAAAGTTAAATAACAAAACAGTATATAAACCAAAATGGGTGTTCGTAATGGGTGTCCAAGATCTTGTTAATGCTCTCAACCAAAGTCTCTCCACCACGCAGAAACTGGAGCTGGTTGAAGCCTTTCTCCAGAGTGGTGATGCTGAGTACGTTCTGGATAGATGCCCTAAGTTATGGACAAAAATTAACGATTACTATGATCTCCTTCATAATAAATTCATGAAAAAGGAAATATTGGAAAATGTTATGATTAATCTTCTAGACCCACTCCGGTCCGAGGAGGAGAAGATTAAACTAAAAAGTCTTGAAGCTGAGCTCGTTAAATATATAGAAGGGCTTGATAAGAGAATTAAAGACATTGAAAAACAAATATTAGACATCATCCAAAACAACCCAAACTGCATGCCCAGAGTCCCCTCTGCTGTTCAAGCTCCAACCATTGGCATTCCTCCTATTAATATTCCTCAATGTCCCGAATTTGAGAAATTCCTTGATCAAATGGAGGGTATAGTTAGAATCATTAGTACCAAGCTAAGTGATTCCCCGTTTGGAACGCCTTGGATTATGGCCCATTTGGGTTTTGTGGGTTATACCGATCATGGCATCAATCATGCAAAAAGGGTTTTTGACAACGCTAAGAAAATAGCTCGCGAAATTGGGGCCAATCTGAACCCCCTTGAAATCTCCATCCTCAAAATAGCCGTTTACTATCATGACTATGCCATGAACTTTCTTCCAAATGTCGTCAAGAAAAATCTTCAAAACCTCGACCGGAATGCACTGAGAAAGGGACACGCATCCTTCTCAGCTCATCAGTGGATAAATGATTTTGATAGCTATTACAAGATACTGCTGGAGAAGTATATTACCAGTAATCACGACTTACAAAAAATAAAAGATGCAGTGGCAGAGATTATTGAAAACCACAGCGGGGATTTCAACCATTACACAGACAAAAGCATAACCATATGTAATTCGAACATTCCCATTAGGGTTGGTCTACTCTCAGCCCTGTTAAGACTTGCCGATGAAATTGACGCTGGATACTATAGACTGCCCCAGTCAGAAACCCTCGGTGTTATTTTAGTTCTAGGGCTTTGCTATGATGAGTATGCCAAATCTCTTCCCCACTACGTAACCAACGCACTTATAGACTCCATTTCCGTTGAGAACGGCAGGCTGGAAGTATTGATGCATCCTTTTGAAGGTGCCGCGCTCTTCTATCCCCGGATCGATTCAAAGAAAGTCTTGATCACCTATAAGGGTGATGACTTAGACCTACTCAGACCTCTCTTTAACGTTTCAGGTAAACGGGTATATGCCGTAAAGGACATGTTTGAAGAAAAACTCGAGAGCGAACTTGAACTTGCCAACGAGGTATTTAGAAACTACAGTCTGCGGGAGCTGGGGTATCATGTGGAGGAATCAATTCCCCTTGACCTCGCGAGTAGGTTTGACCGTGATTTAGCTTACCGTGGCTTCCAGAGCTTCGTTAAAATGGGGATTGGAAAAACACTCTTGGACAGCTGTGAAGATCTAAAAGAGATCAAAAGTGAACATGATATTTATGAAATTGTTGAAGTGAGGTGACAGCAATGACTATCCCCGTATTTATTCCCCTCCTCAGGGATAGCTTCCGTGCAGAGGACTCCTTCAAGGATTGGGGCCACCAAGCACTGATACCCTTTGTTGGAGGCTCTATAATAGAATTTATCCTCAAAGACATTGCATACGCATCGAAGCAGTCAGGGATTAAAACCAGTATAACCTTGATTTCTCAAAGAGAGAAAGAGGACAAGTTTAGAGAGGTTTCAGAAAAAATTGAAACTATTTTGAATGACTTAGATTCAACGCAGGATAAATCAACTAAAATAGAAGTGAAGTCGAGTGCAAAGTACAGGTATATTCAGGACTTGGTAAGGATACTGGTTAACGTCATTGAAGAGTACAGTAAAGAAAAGGAACATCAAGAAAACTATCCTGTGTATATGGTTCATTATCCTTCAGTGGTACTTCAGAATGAGATTTACATAGAATTTTTAAAGTTGATTGAGGAACTCAATACCGAAGAGCCATCAGTTCTCTTGGTGCTCTTTCCAATTATGGAAGAAATGACAAATGGGAGAGATGTATTGTTTAGTGATGAGATTAAAGTTAAAGATATTGTGCCAAGGACAAACATTCAGGTAGGTTCCAGTTTAAGCGTCAAGAAAGGTACAAAAAAAGACTATGTTCTCTTTGACTATAACGGCGGTTCTTACACTGCTGAAATGATCGGAGTCTTCGCATTTAACAAGAGGTTTCTTGAAATGTTAGAGAAAGGAGGCAATATCAACCTTACGAGTGAGAACAGGTTCCAGGACATACTAAAATATCTCCACGCAACTCATGACGTTAAAATCCTTGCTCTCGCAATAGGCTCGGGACGATTTGTCTCCCTTAAGTATCCATGGCAAATTCTGAGAGGCTTTGATTTTATAAGTCGCTTTTTGCTCTATAGATTGATCAAAGAAGGCAGTTCAGAGTACATTAGCTTGATTCTAAAAGATTCTCCCGAAGAAATCTGGAAGGGAGTATGTGTGACAGAAAGAAGAACGAGCAGGCCGAGCAATATAGAGTTTAAGGACTTGGACTTTAAAAAACTTGGACCAAAAAAGAACTTAGAGCGGCCAAGATACGGCTATGCATTTGAAGATTATCCACTTGAAGAGGAGACTGATCCAGTGGAGAGATATCTATCCGAAAACGGATATTCTGGGGTTGTTTTTATTAAGCTACCCACTACCGATAAAAAATCCCCTGCTGAAGTACTTCACACCATCGCTGAAGATCCAAATACTACCCTCATCAAGGGCATAATCTTCATGGAACCCTCAAAGACCAAAATAAGTGCTGGAGCTCATGTGAGATCATCCTACATAGGAGAGGGAAGTAAGATCCTTGGACAGGCCATAGTGGACCACTCAATAATTGGAAAAAACACTGTCCTTTACCCTAATTCAGTCATTCCCTATGCAATTGTTGGTAACAGCGTTGTTATAGGCGGTCAGGTAACGTTTGCAAGGGAGAAGGCAAGGATGATAGGTGAAACTGTCAAGAGGCCTCCGATGTTCTATACCGGGAAAGAGATCATTCGTTATGAAGGACGTTTTAGCACATTGGTAGGGGATAGGACAAAGATCATGATGGGAGTTGACATTAGTCCAGGATGCAGAATTGGATACGAATGTGAGATATTCCCCAACATAAGCGTAATATATAACGTCCCACCCCGTACAAGAGTAAGATACGAGGGAATATTTGAGAGGGGGAGGGCGGAGTCATGATGCCTCAACAGGTTGAAAAATTTTGGGAATTATCGACGAGAATTTATGAAAACAAGTACATCAAAAATACAAAGTTCGGCAAACTAATGGGTGATATATCTAAGAAATCTAAGAACCTTTTCATAAACCCCACCTTCGCTTTCCCACTTTTAAACCTCTACCTGCTGGCAATCTCGTATCCCAACAAAGACGTAAATTGGGCCGTTAGGGAGACTCTAAGAACTTATGGAAGGGCCATAAGGGACATGATTATGAACAGCTGGGAAATAACTGAGCTCAAGAAACTCGATAAGAAACTTACAGACTTGGCCAATGACCTATACAAGATGAATGCTCACTCAGTGCTCTTCCCCATTCATGTTGATAACGATGCAGATCGAGCCAAGACGTATGAATTAATAGGGCTTGTGTTTACAAGTATATTGCCTGAGGAAGAAAACAAAAACATAGAACTCCTGAAAGAGGCGACTAAACACGAGAGGTACGCTGGAATAGCTGATATAAACATTGTTGCAAATATATCACGGGAAATCTTTGGAGCTTACGATAAAAATGATAAAAATAACGCTAAAAAATGTATTGACATGTTGAGGTCTAAGAATCTGGAGAGCACCATAACCTCATTCGAGACTCAGGACAATGAGCGGATTGAGGTAACGCCCTTGGACTTGATAGTGCTGACATTCAACGATATGCTGAACACCAATGTAGACACTTCTTTCAAGTTCATAAACAAGAGGTTACTGGCAAATCACACCCTCAGGCAGATGATTTATTCCCTCTACGCAAGATTCTTCCTTGATTTTATCCTGGAGTTTGGGCCGAGGGATATCTCAAGAGTTCTGGGATTCCGGATTGAAATGTACTTGTTAGACGACGTCAAAGAAGCATTTAAGGGACTAAGTGGAAACCTTAGGATAGCGGACGACGTTATAGCTTGGCAGGGTGAGGCGGGGAGCCAATACGAGTACGTCCTGAAAATATTAAACGTAGGCGTTAAAGGCGAGGAAATATTTGATCTGTGGCTTGAGATAAGGAGAGACATCGGAATAGCTGGCATGGACTCCCTGATCTTTATCCCAATGTACCCCGAGCAGAACCTTTACGGAGCGTGGGAAAAGTTCAACCTCGACAAAAGGCTGGCGAAAGTTGAACGCCGTGAAAGCGAGGGAAACGTTGTGGTGCTGACGTTGAACCATCTTTATGACCTGCTCAGGGTAATGCTTATCAATGTTGACGACAGACCGGAAGATAGGGCGTTTGAAGTGTTTGAGCAAATTGTAAAAGAAAACCTGCTCTGAGGTGATGGGAATGGAGGGAATGCGCTTTGTTAACAGCTTGAGTTCACTTAGCTTTCGGACCAATGGCTTAATGTCCCACCCTACATTCAGGAGTCCTGCCAGAGGCAAAGTTCAGCCTTCTAAGCTTCCCACATCCAGAGGGAGTAGCAGGGGAATTACTCCAAAACTTGCTTTAGAGGCCATCCATACACAATCTGAAGCTGGCTTTCGTGAAAGAGCACGTTTTAAAACTGATATCTGGACAATCAGGGTTAAACCTCTCGAGATTCCCTTTTACTTTCTCGAGTCAACGACTGAAGTAGATGTACTCGTGGACAAACTCATAGGACTTGACAAAGAAAAGGTAAGGATCAACGGAATTGAGTATGACAAAATGGATGCCATTGAAAGGCTCATGAACCTCAAGGTTCTCCTCAGGCGGGAAGATCTTCTTAGAGCCAGAATCAGAATGATTGCAAAGGCAATAAAGAAAGAAGACTGGGATGATGTCAAGAAACTTTCTACATCACTTAACTTACCAACTGATGTTGAACTATTACTGCTTGCCGCGATAGCGTACGTAGTCACAAATGGAAAACCCCAACGTAAAATTAGAAAAATAGCAGATATCCTTTACTCCCCTAAAAACAGGTCTCTCTTTAAGGTTATAATGATGACATTTGCCCAATATATCCGGACTATTCCTCCAAAAAAGAGGGCTTCCCTAAAAGAATCACTGAACATAAAAGAAAAAATGATAGGAATCGTATGGGATACTATCAAAAAAACATACAACAAGAGAGTTTCCGTAATGGGGATAATGAAATCTTGAATTAATCCTCTTGCCTGGGGGGATACGTATCCCAGAATATGCATATCTAATAATATCGAAGGATCTTATAGAGGCCAATGGCAATAAAGCAACTTTAGTGATTGGACAAGAAAAGGTATTCGTTAATGCCAACTATCAGGGCGATGAAAATTTTGAAAATGAAGTTAGCGGAGTCTTGAAACACGTAAGAACTATCCACTCAATGGTAGGTGGTAATGAGGAAGACTTTAAATTCACAGTCTTGAAGAATGTGTCCTCGGATCAAGAGAGCAGAATACGTATGGTTGTAATTAAAATTTTAGAAATTTTGAAAATAGAAGAAGGGATTAATGAAAAATTAGAAAAAGTGGATGATCTATTAAAAAATTATAAAGAACTACTCCTGGATGTATGGCCTCAACTTCTGAGTATTCTTCAAGATTATCGTGATAGTCTTGAAAGATATAAAGAGAAGAAAAAGAAGCTCGAGGAAATACATATAGAGTTATTAGATCCAATAAAACCTGATAAGGAGGCATTCTTGTTAAGAGATTTAGCAGATGGTCTGACTAACTACTTGAAAAAGCTTCATGCCTTTATATCTGATCGAGAAAAAGAAATAAAAAAAGAAATTGAGAAAATTGGATTCTAAACTCTTACTGTGATGCCCCATGGCCCTCCTGCAAGAACATCCAGAACTGTGGGTTCGAGTTGAGGAGTACAAAAGGCTCAAGGACGAGCTCGAAGTTAAATTGAGGCTTCTTCAAGAGATAAACCTGTCCCTTCTTGATCCCTTTCTATCCCCAAGGGAAAAAATACAGCTCCGCAATATGAGGTCCAGAACGGTTCATTACATCGAAACACTGAAGCAGAGATTAGAGATTCTTCAAGAGGAAATACTCAGAGAGGCCAGCGAAAGAGGAATAGGGAGAAAAGAGGTATTTGATGCTTTGGGGGAAGAGATATTTTATCCTTCAGAGCCAGAAACTGAAGGAGGGGAAAAAATTTCAAATGTACCTAACGCCGTTCCCAGTGTAGCGCTCCCGGCAACTTTTGAGAAACTTGTTGAGGTTTATGAGTTCATTGAATTCATCGGTGAGGGCGGCTTTGCGAGAGTTTACAAGGTAAAGAGAAAGAAGGACGGTAAAGTCGTTGCTCTGAAGATACCCAAGAGCTTAGATCCAGCCACGGGCAAGTCCTTTCTCAAGGAGATAACCAACTGGCTTCACCTGAAGCACCCCAACATCGTTCGCCTTTACGACGCAAACATCCTTCCAATCCCGTTCCTTGAGATGGAGTACTGCGAAAGCTCACTGGCGGAACTTAGAAAGCCACTGCCGGTTGAGGAGGCCTCGCTGATGGTCTTCAACATTGCAGAGGGGTTGAAGTATGCGCACTCCAAGGGCATAGTCCACCGCGATTTAAAACCTTCAAATATACTCATAAAGGAAGGAATTCCGAAGATTTCTGACTGGGGTTTGAGCAAAGTCCTTGAGGAGAGCATGAGCACCACCACTACGGCAAGCTTTACCCCATTCTATGCGGCTCCAGAGCAGATTGACAAAAAGTACGGGAAAACTGACAAGAGAACTGACATCTGGCAGCTGGGAGTGATATTCTACGAGCTTGTGACTGGAAAGCTACCTTTTGACGGTGATAGCTTACTCGAAGTGATCTCGAAGATAGTGAATGACAGGCCTGTTCTGCCAGGCGAGATCAATCCAGAGGTAAAGAGGGTTGAGCCGATTATCATGAGGATGCTCGCCCAGAGGAAGGAGGAGCGCTACCAGTCGGTTGATGAACTCCAGAAAGACCTTGCAAGGGTTCTCAACATGACCTACTCTGAAAGCCTGAGGGAGAGCAAGACTCTGGGCGATGTGAGGGGGATAACCTACTACCTGACGGAGCTCCTCCTCATCAACCTCAAGACCAACAATCCCGCCGAGGCTTACAAATACGCGAGCGATTTGGCTTTTTATGTCAATGGTGACATGAGAAAGGCGATAGAGAAACTTGCCGAACAGCTGAAGCTCCGCCTTGAAGAAGGCCTCAAGATACCACCCGAACTCATAGAAAAAGCCGAGATAATAGTGCACAAGATAAGGGTAGGACTTGGGGCTTAACCTCTTCATCTAACTCTTTTATCGATTGCCGTGTCGCTTCGTGAGGTTTATTAGGCCTGGGGGCAAATCACATAACGGTGAGAGCATGGAAGAGGTTGACAGGCTCGTGTTCAACTTTCCCCTCTTCAAAGATTACCCGGAAAAGGAGCGGTTCATCAAGGTCGTTGGGCTTCTGGTAAGCCACCAGATAACGTTTGAGAAAGCTGCCGAGCTTCTGGACATGAGGCTCGAAGAGCTGGCGTTCCTCCTTGACAAGCTCGGGGTTGAGTACTCGCTTCTCGATGAGGAAGAGGCCAGACTTGAGAGAGAAGAGGCTGATAAACTCATGGGGGAACTGAAACGTGAGGGCCGTCTTTAATTCGTCCCCAATTATAATCCTCGGAAAGCTTGGATACTTAGCCAACTCAATAGCGCTTTTTGGTGAGGTTTACGTTCCTGAGGGAGTCCTGCTGGAGGTCACCGCGAAGGAGGACGAGGTAAGCGTCCTTCTGCGAGAACTTACGGAGAGGAACCTTATCTCAGTCATGGAAATTGAGAAAATCGCCGAGTTGGAATATCCGGGACTTCACAGGGGGGAACTGGAGGCAATAGCCCTTGCAAAGCGCCTCGATGCTATGGTCGTTCTCGATGACCTGAAAGCCAGGAAAGCCGCGAGACTCGAGGGCTTGAGGGTTATAGGGACGCTGGGCATACTGAGGATTTTAAACGAAGCAGGTATGCTCAAAGAATCCCCCCAAGAGCTTTTGGAAATTTTAACCCGCGTTGGTTTCAGGATTCGCCCCGAGCTGTTTTACAAGGTTATGGGTGAGGAAGAATGATCCTTGATACAGACTACATCACCGAAGACGGAAAACCCGTAATCAGGGTGTTCAAGAAGGAGAACGGCGAGTTCAAGATAGACTACGACCGGAACTTCGAGCCTTACATCTACGCGCTCCTGAGGGACGATTCCGCGATCGAGGACGTCAAGAAGATAACGGCAAGCCGGCACGGTACCACCGTCAGGGTCGTCAGGGCCGAGAAGGTGAAGAAGAAGTTCCTTGGCAGGCCGATAGAGGTCTGGAAGCTCTACTTCACCCACCCCCAGGACGTTCCCGCAATTAGGGACAAAATCAGGGAGCACCCTGCTGTCATAGACATCTACGAGTATGATATCCCCTTCGCCAAGCGCTACCTCATCGATAAGGGCCTCATCCCGATGGAGGGCGACGAGGAGCTTAAGATGCTCGCCTTCGACATCGAGACGCTCTACCATGAGGGCGAGGAGTTCGCCGAAGGGCCGATTCTGATGATAAGCTACGCCGACGAGGGCGAGGCGCGCGTAATAACCTGGAAGAAGATCGACCTTCCCTACGTCGACGTCGTTTCGACGGAGAAGGAGATGATAAAGCGCTTCCTCAAGGTCGTTAAGGAAAAGGACCCCGACGTGCTCATAACCTACAACGGCGACAACTTCGACTTCGCCTACCTCAAGAAGCGCTCCGAGAAGCTCGGCGTTAAGTTCATCCTCGGAAGGGACGGCAGCGAGCCGAAGATACAGAGAATGGGCGACCGCTTCGCCGTCGAGGTGAAGGGGAGGCTTCACTTCGACCTTTACCCCGTCATAAGACACACCATTAACCTGCCCACCTACACGCTGGAGGCAGTCTATGAGGCCATCTTTGGACAGCCAAAGGAGAAGGTCTACGCGGAAGAGATAGCCACAGCCTGGGAGACGGGCGAGGGGCTTGAGCGCGTCGCGCGCTACTCGATGGAGGACGCCAAGGTTACCTACGAGCTGGGAAGGGAGTTCTTCCCGATGGAGGCCCAGCTTTCGCGCCTCGTCGGCCAGAGCTTCTGGGATGTCTCGCGCTCGAGCACCGGCAACCTCGTCGAGTGGTACCTCCTCAGGAAGGCCTACGAGAGGAACGAGCTAGCACCGAACAAGCCCTCCGGCAGGGAGCTTGAG
>NZ_JALVAO010000020.1 GCF_027011145.1 Thermococcus sp.
AATCCTGTCCGGGTTTGCCAAGGCCTTGAGCGTCTTCGCGGCTTTTTCTTCGTCCAGCTCAGGAAGTTCTCCGTCGCTGAGCTTCTTTCTCAACCGGGCCTTTATCGAGAGCATTACCTCATCAACTGGGTCTATGCTCTCTTCAAGCACTTCCAGCTTTTTCTTCAGCTCCTCGAGCTGGGCCCTCAGGTCTTCCATGCTACCACCAAGTACAGATTTTTGTAGTACAATTTTCTGTACTCAAATAGCGCTGGAAGTATATAAAAACTTATCGGTCATGTTGACAATTAGAGCAATGGAAGAACGATACACGGGATACTAATCTAAACCAGAAGGAGGGTAAAACAACGTCGACGTTGGCCTATTTGTTGTTAGCTCTCGGAAGAAAGCTCCTTTTCGAGGGTCTTTATTTCCTCATCGAGTAGATCTCTGATCTGCTTGAGCAACTCAAGATATTCTTTAAGGGTCTCCCTATTGATTTTTCTCTCCTTACCCATCTCCTCGATCTTCTTTTTGAGTCTCTCATGATAGCTTATCGCGGTGTAAAGCGAGCGGAGTGCCAGGTCGTTTGATGTTCTCAGATACTCCCAGCCCTTCTCCGTGAGGCGATACTTGACCCTTCTCAATTTGCCCTTATATTCCTCCCTCGGTTCGAGAAGGCCTTCCTCCACCATCTTGTTGAGGAGCGTGTAGAGGTTGCTGTGACTAGGCTTCCAGATTCCAACGGTGAACTTCTCCAGTTCCTTAAGGATTTCATAACCGTGGGTTTCTCCCTTAAGGCCGACGATGACAAGGATTATGTTCTTCAGAGGGACGGTGAAGAGGCCCTTGAGTATTTTTCGCTCAACGTCCTTCGTTACCATCACCCCTGACATGTAAATGATCAAAAACCTTTATAAACTATTCCCTCTGATGACATGTCGGAAATAGACATGTTCAAGAATGAAGTGTCAAAAAGTAACATAGGTGGTTAACATGGCATGGAACGATTGGATTGTGAAGCACGCGAAGCTGATAGTTGCCCTCTGGATAGTGGTCATCGTACTGGCCACACCACTTGCGATAAAGCTCAGCAACGTCACCAACTACAGCATGAGCCAGTTCCTGCCAAAGCACGTGGAGAGCGTTGAAGTCCAGAACAACATGAGCAAGTACTTCCCGAGCTTTTCCCAGAACGACAACACGACGTACATAATCATCACAAACATCAAAGTCAACAGTCCTCAGGCGAAGGAAGCCTACGAGCGCTTCAAGGTGGAAGCAAAACCCTACGGAAGCAACTTTACCTCCTACTACGATGCAATCGATTTGCTCCACAACAAGTCATACGACATAGCGCTGAACCTCACAAAAACGACGGCAAACCTTACCGAGCTGTTCTACACCTCGGCGATAAACGCGAGCAACGCCTACAGGATGACACTCCTCCAGGTTGAGAACCTCACCAACCAGGTGAAACTCCTCAACCAGACCGTTCCTGAGCTTGCAAGGGCATACTTGGCCCTTAAAGCCAACCTTACTGTCCTCTACAACCAGAGCCTTGCCCTCAGGAAGGCACTCAACCAGACCGACATGGCTTACGTTGAGCTCCACCGGAACCTTACCAGAGCAAGTGAGCAGTTGAAGGAGCTGAAGTCAACGATAGCTGGCCTCAATACAGGCCTCTACAACCTGAGCGACGGCTATGCCAGAACCTACCTCGGCGTTCTTGGAACCTACGATGCCCTCGTCCAGGCAGGGGCCTACGAAAGGGGACTTGACGGCGCAACGGCCCAGGCCATAGCGACCCAGCTCAACGTTCCGGTGGAGTTCGTCTACGCGGTTTACAACGCGACCTATCAGGTTTACTCCGCCTATGGAGCAACAGCCATTACCGATGCCTTCCTGGCCAACGTCACGAAGGCAATCGTTCTGAGCCAGATTAACGATACCATGCAGAAAAACCTCGCCGAGGCCTACTCCGTTGCCTTCTATCGGGGTGTTGTGGCCTTCGACGAGCAAGCTGGAAGCAACTACGCGCTCATTCAGCTTGGAAAGAACGCGGTGCAACCGGTTGAGGAAATAGCCAGCACGGCTCTCAAGAACCTCCCGCTGGTCATTGAAAGGGCCGGAGGAAGCTTTGAGATTCCGGGCTTCGGTCAGGTCCCGGCCAGTACCCTGGCGTACATCGTGAACGTCTCGATAGGCCTTGGAAGGAATCCCTCCTCAGGTACCGTTGAAAATGCGACCATAACAATCGCCAAGACCCTCATGGCAAACAGCCCGCTCATGAACCTGCCTAACGCAGATGAAGTGTTGAGAACCCTCCTCCTCTACGGGCCCACAAAGGAACTTGAAACTAACCTGCTCGCCAACGCCCTCAAGGAGAAGCTACCTGAGGAAGAGAAGCCCCTTGCAGAGCTCATAGCGAAGACCGTTGTGAGCTTTGACCCCGACGCCAAGGGAGTTCTGGCCAAGGAACCTGAAGTACTTAAAAAGGCCACCGTTTCGTTGCTTGAGGAAATTCTCAAGGAGAGGGGTGTTGAGCTCTCAGCCGATGTAATAGCGAAGGTTTACGACTCCAACGGCAACGTTGAGCCGATAGCGAGGGAAATCCTGATTCAAAAGACGGCCGAGAGGGTGAAGGACGAGAAGGTAGCCGAGATTATGGTAAACGCCGTTATCAACAACAACCCAGAGGAGCTGGCCAAGGGGATTGGGGTAAAAGAGGCAGTCAAGGAAATTATCACGAGCGTTGCTGGAAACGCTCCCGTGGACATCGGAAAGGTCGTTGACCAGATTTACGCCGGGGAGGACGCCTATCAGATAGCCTACAGTCTGTTCGAGGAAGGGGTAAACGAGAAGCTCGCCAACGTTAGTGCGCCGGAGGACGTTAAGGAAACTCTGAAAGAGATACTGTTGACAGTTGCCAAGAACTACCCAATGAGCGAGTCCGACATCGAGGCCCTTGTCAAGGAAGAAACTGCGAAGCTGGTGGAGAAGTTTGTAAAGGAGATAAACCTCGGTGTTCCGATTCATGTCAACGCCACACAGCTCGTTGATATAGCCTTCAAGTTCAGGCAGGATCCGAACAAGATAACCAGGGAGGACGTTAAGCCCATAGAGGAGCAGATTTACCCCTCAATCTACAGCCTCGCAAAGGACTACATAGGCATGCTGAAGAGCCCTGACAACACGACGATGCTCATCATGATGGTTCCAAAGAGCCTCAAGAACGTTACCGACCTTGAGAAACAGACCAAATTCCAGTATGAGAACACCCTGAAGGCCAAGGAAGTCCTGCTTAAGGAGATGAGAAAGTACTTCCCCGATGCCAAGGCCTACATCAGCGGAACTCCGGTTCAGACCTACGAGATGATACACTACGGCAAAGAGGACAACGCGAAGACGACGAAGTTCAGCTTCATAGGAGCCCTGATAGTCCTCTTCATTATCCTTGGAGCCGCTCTCCTCGCTACGCTCCTGCCGTTCACAGGTGTCGCGACGGCAACGCTCACCGCACTCGGAATCCTCTACCTGCTCGCCAAGGGAGACATCATAAACGTCGGCAGCTGGGCCCAGATGATTACGGTAACGACAGCACTGGGTCTCGGTATAGACTACTCGACCTACTACCTCCACAGGTTTAAGGAGTACTTGGCTGAGGGCTACGACCACGACAAAGCGGCGAGCGAGGCCTTGAAGAGGGCCAAAGATGCAGTCCTAGCGAGCGCCTCGACGGACATCATAGCCTTTGCGAGCTTTATCCTTGCCTGGGAGTTCCCGATATTCAAACAAATGGGTATAATAGCGCCAATAGCGGTCATAGTCGTCCTTATAGCGAGCCTGACCTTCATTCCGGCGATAACAGTGCTAATAGGCGACAAGCCGATATTCTGGTGGCCGAGGCACATCAAGCACGTTACCGAAACGGATATCCACGAGGAGAGCAGAATCGCCAAGTGGTCAATCAAACACGCCAAGGCAGTACTGTTGATATTCATACTCCTCCTTGCCCCGGCAGTTTACGCCTTCGTGAACTTCAACGGAACCCACGACATAAAGCTCTTCCTTCCAAAGGACAGCGAGACATACCACTTCCTTGAGATAAGCCAGAGCAAGCTTGGAGTCGATGTCATGGGAGCAACCTACGTCCTCGTTAAATTCAACCACCCAATCACCGACAAGGACTTGGCAACGATCAACGAGATGGTGAGAGACATCGAGAAGATTAACGGTGTCAAGTACGTCTACACAGTTACCCAGCCCTACGGAAAGCCAGTTAACGCGAGCCTCGACAAACTCAAGGCAATAGGGGGCAACAGGTACATCTCAACTACCGGAAACATGGTGCTCATCGAGGTCGTCAGCAAGTACGAGGCAACAACACCACAGGCCCACCACATGGTTGAGCAGATAAGGAACCTCATGAAGGAATACGAAGCGAGCGGAAAGATAGCCAAGGGCATGGTCGGTGGTGGGGCCGCTCTGGACCTCGACCTGAGCAACCTTATCAACAACATATTCTGGCACAGAATCCTCCCAGTAGCGCTCGTCCTAATGTTCCTGTCCCTCATACCGACCCTCAGGGGAATCCCGGCAGTTATCTCGACTATGGCAACAATAGGCATGGGAGTCCTGCTCAGCATAGCGATATCAACATGGCTCTTCCAGAAGGTCTTCGGTCAGGAAATCATGTGGTTCCTGCCACTGATGGTCTTCGTCGTGCTCATGGGAGTTGGCATAGACTACAACAGCTTCTACCTCGTCAAGGCAAGGGACGAGTTCGAGCGCAGGAAGCCAGAGGAGGCCCTAATCGTTGCGGCCGGAACGATGGATCTCGTGGTTATTGGCCTCGCGGCGGTGCTCGCTACGACCTACGGAGCGCTGATGACCAGCTCAACGTGGGGAACGAGGGAGATAGGATTCGCTTTAGCGGCTGGAGTGCTAATAACGGCAACGCTGGCGGTCTACTTCCTCGGTCCGGCGATGATGAGCCTCTTCGGAGAAAAGGCCTGGTGGCCACTGCACAAGGCGGAGAAGAAAGAGAAGAAGTGAACGCTCTTCCCTTTTCTTTTAGTTTTTCCTTCCCTTCGACACGCTTTTAAACGCTAAACCGAAGCTTTCACCATGAACATCGCCGAGATGCTCGCGCTCATAACCATTGGTTACGCCCTTAAACTGGCCATAAAGGACGAGAAACCCTTTGATTACCTTCGAATCCTAGTGAACGACGTTCTTCTCGCGCTGTTCATCTTCGGTAACGTCGCGAGCAAGGATTTGAGTTATCTGCTCAGCATAAAGACCGTCTTCCTCTACGTCTTCCTGATAATTGGCATAAGCCTGTCCGCGTCCTATCTCTACGGTCGCGTTAGGCTCAAAAACGATCCCTGGGCCGGTGCGCTGATGGTGCTCTCGGTTTACCCCAATACTGCGGCACTCGGCTTTCCGATAGCGAGCCTTTTCTTGGACGACATAACGCCGGCTATACTCTACTCGACGACCAACTCGATGATAGTTATCCCGATAGTTACCTTCATCGCCGCCCACTATTCAAGCGGTGGTGCGAGCGTTAAGGAGAGCTTTCTCAAGGCTTTGAAGTTCCCGCCGACGCTTGCAAACCTCCTCGCTCTTGGCCTAGTTATAGCTGGAATTCACCTTCCGGGCTGGTTCATTGACCCAATAAAGACCATTGGCTGGCTCAGTATTCCGCTCCTCCTCATATACTTCGGCTCGAGGATAACGCTGAGGGCCTTTGATGTTAGAAAGCTCCTCGAGGTTGGAGCCTTCAGGATAGCGATTCCCTTCGTTTTCGTTTTCTTAACACTCAGGAGCGCGAGGCCTGAAATCTTCTACTCCGTTCTGGTTGAGGCCAGTATGCCACCTGCCATAGCGGCCAACGCGATTTTAGCCCAGTACAGGCTCAAGGCCGATGAGGCGATAAGCGTTACCTTTGTGCTAACACTGCTTGTCATAGGACTCTTTGTTATTCTGAAGGCCGTTCTGGGTTAAAATTTTGTTTATAGAATTTCGTTAGGCTTCCAAAAGGAAAGGGTAATAAGGTTTTGTAACATATTTATCTTTTAATAATTCACCTGAGGTGAGGAAATGGGACTGTTCGGGAAGATTAAGTCCGGTCTCGACTTCGTGGCCAAGCACCTTAAAACAAAACAGTTCAAGATGACGGCCGGGGAACTCGTTGATGTACTGAGGCTTCTTGGTTATCCGAAGGGAATATACGTCAGTTTCAAAGAGAATTGGAATCAATACGAACTTGAGAGCGCTGGATGGGTCGAAGATCACGGTAGGAGATTGGTTGAGGTTTGGTATCTGGTTGAGGTCGACGAAGACGAGGAAGAGGTATCCAATCCCTCCTTCGTGAGCGAGAGAGAAAGACTCGATCCGGGGAGGGAAGTTTGGATACACATGAGCGAGGCAAAGTATGAGGAGCTTGTGAAGAAATATGGGGATATCCTTAGGAAGTTTGAGGTGTAGGGGTGTTCTGAATGAGAAAAAGATTTGCCCTTTTTCTTGTTTTTATCATGGTTTTCATCGTGATATCTGCCGGCTGTACCGGGAATTCTGGAGTTACGACCCAAAGACCGACAGAACGGGCATCTCCAGAGAGTGGATACGAGACTTCCTCCTCGGAGAGTAGAACCGATGAAACAGCGCCCGCGAGCATCGGAGAGCTTTATCAGCTGACCCATGTAAAATATTTCTCTGACGGAGCCAAATGGCTTGAGATTTTTGTTGACAAAAGCCGTTGGAAGTCCAGTGCCGAAGAGTTTCACTTCAATTCTCCCGAGTCAGCATGGTTCTATTCCTCGGGCCATCTGTATGCCTTTGAATACGGAGGTGAGGCCCTCTATGATTACGCAAAATACAATGAACAAAGGCCATACCCTTGGTTTATCCTGAGAGTGCCTTATGAACCTGTTGCGTTTGACAGAGCGGGCCCAAAGGCTTCAATTCTAATTCTCGACAACGAGGGAAAACTCCACCTTGTTATCTACGATGAAGACAAGATTGAAGAGTGGCCATCGGAAGATGACCTAAAGGTTATGTACTTCCCGGAGATTAAAGAGGAGTTCTCCTGGGCCGTGGGAGGAAACCGCCTTGCTGTGGGCTGGGACTACGATGAGAATTACATCTACTACGCCACCTGGGGAGGAAACAGGGTCTGGGTCGTGGGGTTCACCAACGAGGGGCTGAGCGACCTCCTCGACGGCAATAGAAGGAAGCCCGGGCCGAGGGTCTTCACCTTTGATTCGCCGGTGAAGGCGGTAATAGTTGGCGAGAACGGCCTCTACGTGTGGGAGGGGAACAGGCTCCACGTCTTCAACACCCTCTCAGGCCCTAAGGCCCTAGAGGAATCATCTACAGTTGGAGTCCCCGAGAACGGCCACTATCATCTCGACTTCGGGGAGAGCAGTGACGTTCTCACCTTCTACGACGGAAATAACGTTCTGATACTTCACCTTACAGGGGATGGGCTTGAGAGAAAGGATACGGCAAGTTTACCCGGTTATGATTTCGTTGGATACGATTCTCAGAACTGGGTTATCTTTGCCTTCAAAGGCAGTCAGCTGGACTTCTACGACTACGACCCTGACTTCTCAAAGGCCACATATAAAGGAAGCCTGAAACTCCCTGCCAAAGCTAAGAGCGGTCACGCCTTTATCTCAACGGAAGGAGATGCCTACGCCTACTTCTGGGGCATTGATGGGAGGTATTACGCCGTAAACAGTGAGTTAAACGAGGAAGGGCCCGCGGGAACCTCAGGCGAATCCGAAACGGGAACCCAGACATCAACCCGGACGTCAGGCTCCTCCACCGAAACCCAAACAACTACGAGCACGACAGCGCCGGGGCAGTCTGGTTCTGCGGATGTCCTTCAGAACCCCTTCAATGTGCAGGGAATCAACTTCACGAGAGGGGACTACAAGTATTTCGGTATTAAAGTCGTCCCCAAGGAAGGTTACCTTATGTACTTCCCATACGGAGACCGGAGCTACTTCTATCAACTCGTCAGCAGGTATGTGTTCAGGATTTATCCCTATCCCTACGACTATTGGAACGGTTACTCCTCAGAGCCAGAGCTGAAAGTCCCGACTCCAGACCTTCTCCCTGCGGAGCCTAAGGCCTTCTACGGCGTTCCAAACGGGGACGATTACTTGCTCGCTGGCAGGAACGGAAAGTTTCACATTCTTGTAGGCTACGGGGACGAGACCGAGGTCAACGGCATAGCCGTTGATACCTTCAAGACCCACATAGCCTACGATTTCGACGCCGATGGAGTTGTAATCGACAAGAACCACTACGAGTACATAGCCTGGAAAGGAAACGTGCTCAGAGTCTACGCCTACACAGATGATGAGCACTATGCCATGTGGGACAAGGGCAAGGAAATTCGCGTTAGTCCCTCAATTTATGAGCTTCCCGAGAAAATACTTGAGGTTAACCCCTATCTCGACAAAAACTTCCTCGTTGTCAGAACCGAGGGAGGGCTCTACCTAATCCCCAAGCCCAACGGCTATTACAAAGACGACCACAACATTTACCGCGTAATCAACGGCTACGTAAAATTTGTTGGGGCGATACACTACTGGGGAATAGGGGCGTTAATAGTTTACAAGGACGGAACTGTCTACCATTTGGACGTCAACTACGACTCCGATGAGCGTAGCATGACGCTCACGGTTGACGCTGGAATCGAAATCCCTAACGTTGTTGGTCTCTATGGGGCGCACTCACAGGAGCCGTACTTCGTCGTCTCCACATCGGATGGAAAGTTGCTGGTCTACGATTACGCCTGGGACGACACGAAAAGGGCTTACGTCTTCAAGCTTGCCAAGAGCTACGACCTTGGAGTTCCGCTGGTGAAGTTCTACACGGATTACAGACCAGAGTGGAAGTGGATAAAGGTTCTGGGGCTCAGCGATGACGGAACGTTCTACAACCTTGAGATAAGCGAGCCGAAGGAGGGTTGATGCTCCTTTTCTTTTTTCCGTCGGTTATGCGCTCAAACTTTGGCACTTCTGGAGGTAATGGGGTTTGAAGTTGGGAAAACTCATCATCGTGGGGCTTTTGGCGTTCTTCATTCTTGCGAGTGGTTGCACAAGCCCAAGTGAGGAAACACACTCGGGTTTTCCCGCTGAAAGTTCCCACACCACATTCCAAGGGACCGACTCACAGCAGACGGGGACTGGCGAAACCTCGACGACAACTGCCAGACATCCAACGGGAATCAAAACCTACAGGCTACTCAACCGCACGGTCGTGATAAACGCCACAGTGGTTCCCGATGCTACTTGGGAGTGCTCTGAGAAGGCGCCTTCCGTTGTATATGACTACTACAACGCTGTCAAAAACGAGGAGAACGTCTCGGGTTTCTTTGACCTTTCGGTGGTTGATGAAAGTTCTTTGACTGAACTTCATCGGGCGCTCTACGAGGCAGTTGACTTCAATGAATTAAAGGTTGAGAACGTGGAGTGCTTTCCAGTAAGTACGAAGCTCGTGGCATGCAGATATCATTACTCGGCGGTCATTACGAAGGATGAGCAACAGAGGGACATCGAAAGGGACTACGTTACGTTCCTGTCTGGCGACAGATGCAAAATAATCTGGACGGAGGCTGAAGGATGAAGCTCACTCCACTTCTACTCGCGGGGCTTTTGGTGCTCTCCATATTCTCCGCTCCCCTAGCAAACTCGGCCGGAACCGGTGTGGATTTGGAAAACCTCGACACTGACGGAGACGGTTTGAGCGATTATGAGGAGCTTCACTTTGAGTACCTCTATGCTGTCTACAACCGCGAGACTAATTCCACGTACTTTCTCGAAGGGAACCCGATAGTCCTCGACCCGACCAATCCTGACACGGACGGCGATGGAATCCTTGATGGGAGCGACCCTGTTCCCGCTCATTACGACTTTGATGACGATGGTCTGATAGAGGACAACGCCTGTGCCTTCACAACGGACTGCGACGAGGACGGCGTTACGGATTGGGTGGAAAACCGTTCGAAGACCGACCCGACAAACCCAGACACAGATGGCGACGGCCTTACCGACTGGCAGGAGCTCTTCTGGTACAGTACTAACCCCCTCGTGCAAGATACCGACGGGGACGGCTTCACGGATTTTGAGGAGGTCAAAGTGGGAATTGACCCAAGAAGTCCAAACTCGAAGCCTTCAGAACCGCCATCTGTGAAAAAGCCAGAATACAGGAAAGTGGACACGGCAATAAGGGAAACTCCGAGGCCGAAGGTTCGCAAACACATCGAGTTCCTCTTGGACGGGAAGAGGATTAGACCCGGCGAGTTCATCACAGCGGTCGTTGATAGCGATTCGGTG
>NZ_JALVAO010000021.1 GCF_027011145.1 Thermococcus sp.
TCGTAGTTGTTCTTCGCGAGGAAAGAAGCGGTGAGTAATCCCCCTATTCCAGAGCCTATGACGACAGCCCTCATCGTATCACCTGAAGAGATGAGGTGATGGAGAATTATAAGGGTTTGGCCGTTGCATGACCATGCAACTCCTTTACCCAGGCTTCTTTTGATTCATTCTAAGAGGAAAATTTGAGTTAGAAGAAATTCATACTCGAAAAAAGAGAGAATTTTTACTTAAAGTAAAAGGAAAAGTTTATAGGCACACCCTGTTCGCTATATCCAGATACAAAAAACTCCTGGAGGCAGAAGGATGAACGTGATCGAAATCAACAACCTCACAAAAATATATCCAGACGGCACAAAGGCCAACGACGGAATCTCCATTCGCGTTGGAAAGAACGAAATCGTTGGGATCATAGGTCCCAACGGTGCTGGAAAAACTACACTAATACGACAGCTTTTGGGACTTTTGAAGCCAACAAGCGGCTCAATTAAGGTAATGGGCAAAGACATTGAAGACAACGCCGATATCATAAAGAAAACCCTCGCCTACGTACCACAGTACCCCCTCAGCTTTCCCTCTTTGAGGGTTGGGGAGGTGTTGGAGTACATCCTTAGGATGAGGGACAAGAACATTTCAAAGGATGAAATAAGCGAACGAATATCCAATGTTCTGAACCTCGTGGGCCTCAGCAGAGCGGCAAAGTTCTTCGGGTATCAGTTGTCGGGGGGCATGAAAAAGTCCCTGCTGTTGGCGATGGCCCTCGTTCAGGAGCTTCCGGTTCTCGTGCTCGACGAGCCAACGAGCATGGTGGACATCGTTACAAAGCACCGGTTGTGGGAGGTGATAAGGGACTCCAACCGCAAGGGAATCCTCCTTGCCAGTCACGACATGAACGAAGTGAAGGCCCTGTGCGACAGGGTATACCTTCTCCTCCACGGAAAAATAGTGGCCTCTGGCACTCCAGCGGATATGGTCTCGATGATTAAGATGCCCACTGAAGTTCGTCTTATACCTCAAGGGGAGATACCCTCAAGCATCCTTCCGAATGAACACAGAAAGCGCGGAGACCTCTATGAGCTGACCTTTGATACGCTCGAGGAAGCACTAAGGGCGGTGGAGGTCATCATCAAGACTGCGGACGTGTCTTACCTCGAAATCGAGTCCCCCTCATTTGAGAACCTCGTGATAAACCTTATCGGGAGGGACGACGAATGATTCGCCCTCTAATCGGAATGGAGCTAAAGGGTATGAGGATCTACAAAACGTTTCTCTTTGTCAACCTTCTACTCATGCCGCTGGCCCTGCTCTTCATGATGATTATGAACTCTGGCTCAAGAACCCCTGAGGAGGTCTCGTACCTTGTGAGCGGCTTTATCGTTGTTTCATTGGTAAGCTCTTTCCTTGGAACGCTGACGAACAGGGTCAGCAACGTTTTCGAACCCAGCGTTCTTGAGCTGTATTCCACACTACCCCCGAGGATATCAAAGGTGGTCCTTGCTCAGTTCCTCACGTATTCCCTTCTAGTCCTTCCCCAGGTGCTTATCGGCCTTGCAGTTATCGTTTCCTACCAGGGAGCGGACAGGATAAACATCCTCCTCCTGATCCTGGCCCTTTTGATCACTTTCATCGAGCTGGGAACGCTTGCCGTCGCCATAGGGGCGAAGATTGGAAACCCCTACAAGGCGATGGCCATTACCGGGATACTGACCTGGCTTCTCGTGGTATTCTCTCCGGCCTACTACCGCTCTAGCTTTCCGGCGCTCTACCTTAATCCCGTTACGTACCTCCTGTCCTGCATCCGCTCGGCCATTGGGCTGGAGGGTGCAAGCCCCATACCCTGGCTGGTCTCAGCTGTCCTAACGGGGATTTTCTTGCTCTCTGCACTCAGAAGTCTACGTTCCGGCTATATGCTTGAGAAGCCGTTTTAACCCCCTCTTTCCATCAATCTTTCGCTAGTAAGGGAAGAAAAGGGATGAAAATGCAGGTCAGAGCCTCCACTCCACCCCCAGCTCCTCGCTGTATGCATCTAGAACCCTCTCGAGATATTCCTTGGCGGTGCCAACCTTATCCAGCTTAAACTTCTCGGCCCAGCGCTCGTTTCCAAACTCCTCGCTTCCCCTGGCGACCAAATCAATGACGCGCATGCTGTCCCAGAAGGCAGGAGTATAGCCTGCCTTTCTCGCGAATTCGATTAAGCGCTTGAGCTGCTTCCTCGCGTGCTCCTCCATGTCGATATTTTCGCCGTAGGCGTCAATGAAGAGCGCCTTGAGGACGGGCTTCATCCAGCCCCTGTGGAAGCGGCACCAGCCGACGTTGTCGTACCAGAACTCCCATAGAGCGCTTGCGATTATCTTCTGCGCCAGCTCCTCCGGCTCGAGGAAGACGCCGAACTGGTAGAA
>NZ_JALVAO010000022.1 GCF_027011145.1 Thermococcus sp.
AGCTCATCGTTGAGGATCCGAGGACCAGCTCCACCGGAATGGCGTTCCTGCTCTGGACCGTTGGAGCTTACGGTGACAGGTGGCTCTACTACTGGGACGCGCTCAAGAAGAACGACGTTCAGATCGTTAAGAGCTGGGACGCCGGCTGGGAGATGTGGGACAAGGGACAGGCCCCGCTATTCGTCAGCTACGCCACCGACCCGGCCTACGACGCCTGCAACTACAACGACACCAGCATCGGAGCCATCCTTCTTAACGGCACTGCCTACGTCCAGATTGAAGGAGCTGGAATCGTCAAGGGTGCCAAGCATCCCGAGCTGGCCAAGAAGTTCATCGAGTTCCTCATAAGCGAAGAGGCCCAGGAGAAGCTCCCGCTCAACCAGTGGATGTATCCGGTCAACAAGAACGTCAAGCTCCCGAAGTGCTTCAGCTACGCGGTTAACGTCACCAACCCGGTCAAGCTCAGTCCAGATGAGATCGGGAAGAACTACAAGACCTGGCTCGAGCAGTGGACGGCCCTGATGGTCGAGGGCAAGAGCCCGGACGAGATACTCGGGAAGACGAGCACCACCACAGGATCAGAGGGCAAGGGCGGAATCTGCGGACCTGGAATCATCGTCGGCCTCGCGCTCCTGCCGGTTCTGCTCAGGAAGAGGAAGTGATCTCCGTTCTCTTCTCCCTTTTCCTTCACCGCAACTTTTATAAGAGCGCCCCTGAAGGATAGGAGCGAGGGCCCGTAGCCTAGCAGGATAGGGCGCCGGCCTTCTAAGCCGGAGGTCGCGGGTTCGAATCCCGCCGGGCCCGCCACAACAGCCCTTTGCTTCGCAAAGCGCTGGCGGAATATCGTTGAGTGTTTTTGAAGCATTTATGACAAGGTAGTGTCTCTCATACCCCCACCTTCTTGTGGGCTGAAGTTAATTCTCCACTGATGATATAAACGAACGAAAGGGTTAAAAATAGAAACGCTAACAACCCGCGATTAAAATGAAACGAGTGCACGTGATAGTAGTCATCCTCGTGACACTCACGCTGATGATACTTTCGTTCAGTTCGCTGGTCAGCGCTCAAACCGTCTGGAGAGATGGGGAGCAGTTCAAGGTTGTAAATTCCAATCAGGTTGTTCTCTTCAATATCAGCAACGTTCCAATTTCCGTCCCAAAGGACGCTAAGGACATCAACGTGACAATTCACGCCCGTTTCCGCCTGCTACGTGCTCCTGATATCGTTAATGTTAGTGCATTTGTGTGCGAGGTGAACAGCGACAACGTTGTGTTCACCCTCTCTTCTTCGGGCTCCAAGAGGGCAATACTCAAAGCCCATATGAAACCTAATAAGTTAAGTAACTGGAACGTTACCTTTTGCCCCGGAGATATTTGCTCTAACGTCCTTAATATCAACATTACCCTGGTGAACGTTTCACCGATTGATGGTGCTGTAAAAATCTCAAACGCGTATGTAGTTCTATCCAACCGCTCATCTTCTTTGGAGGTGCTCATACCAACGCGTGACTTTGTAGGGGTGACGGTTGTTTACAGAAGGGAGAACATCACATTCAGGAGCGAAGTAGAGAACGTGTCTTCCCAGAATCTCCCTCAAAATAACAACAGCACCCCTTGGGCTGGAATTATCGGCGTGGGGATTCTCCTCGTGATTCTGATACCGACTGTAGCGTTTCTCTTTTCTAATAACAAGCAAGAATACTATCAAAGTTCAGGTGGCAGTTTCATCGGAGTTCTTGTATCTATGTTTATCTTCAGTGTGCTTCAGTATGCTTTCGGAATATCTTGGAGTTTGATTTTAAATAGTTACATTATGATAATATCCTTAGTTTTTTGGAATGAAGTAGACAACCTATGGAAAAGAGGGATGTTTTTTTCGTTTATAATATCAAGTTTGATAATTAACAATATTGCTCTCCTTCTTTGGATCGGTGTTAATTATGGAGACTTCTTTATATTCCTGCTTGTGCTTTTTATGGTGTTCGGTGTGGGAGTTACATTTGCATTGGTCTGGAACTGGGAGAGAGCTCTTCTGGGAGTGTTTATTTACATCCTCATACTAATTATTTCACTATTACTTTCCCTTAAATACCCACTCTACGGTTTTACTCTTATAACTTTAATGGGATATGCAGTGGTGTTTATTCAAGTTCAAATAAAAAACAACATTGAAAAAAGCACTTTAAAAAGACACATTCGGATTAGAAAATATCTGCATACTCTTGATGCATTTTACAATCTTGTTATAGGGGCATTTATTGCGCCTGGTAGCATCATCTTGGCGTATGCGTTTACAACGGGACTTGGTTTTCTTGAGAATTCCAATAATACTTCGGTCCAATATTTTCAGTATGTATTTCTTCTGTATTTAGGTCTAACCCTGATTTCAGTTTTTCTCATGTGGACTGATGACAAAAGGAGATCATCTCCCAACCGGCGTCTCACCCTTAGAAATACTATTGTAATGCTCTTAATCGTGCTGGGTATTGGATCGGCGTCCATATTGGAACTAAACAACCATAAAGGATTAGCATGTATAATATTCCTTTTGGAAGCAGTTCCTGGGGCACTTTTGTTGGCTTTACTCAACAGGAGAAACTAAAAAGAACAAAAACTTCCGCGAGCGCTTTGCGGAGCAAAGGGCTCATGGATACAGCCTGCTCGGCGTCCTCGGGAAGAGCGTGGCCCAGCGGACGTGGTCGAGCTTGAGGACCCACGCGACGAGCCTCTCCAGTCCGAGACCGAAACCGCTGTGCGGGACTGAGCCGTACTTCCTGAGGTCGAGGTACCACTCGTAGTTCTTCGGATCCATGCCCTCCTCGATTATGCGCTCGACGAGCTTGTTGTAGTCGTCCTCACGCTGGCTTCCTCCAATAACCTCGCCGTATCCCTCCGGCGCGAGCATGTCAGCTGCCAGAACCTTCCTCGGATCTTCGGGATCTTCCTTCATGTAGAAG
>NZ_JALVAO010000023.1 GCF_027011145.1 Thermococcus sp.
AAAAAGCCGTAGAGGGCTATGCCAAGGGCGTGGAGGTAGGCCCCTTCAACGGCGAAGTATACTGCCGCGGCGAGCCAAATCATCCAGCCCTCAAAGAGGGGAACAAAGGAGAAGGCAAAGGTCAGGAAGCCGGCAACTATAGCGGTGTACAGGTCCGAAACGCGGAAGATAATGAAGCCAATTGCCATGAGGATTCCCTTGGCGACGTTGAGAAGAAGCCAGGCCCTGACGAGGGCGGACAGGGTTTTATTCACGCTTTCGAGGATTTCCTCGCCGAGCTCACGGTTTTTATCCGGAAGGAGGGCGTAAACCTGTTCCCTGATTTCCTCGCCGTAGGCCAGGGCGTAGTAGTAGGTGAAGAAGAAAACAACGAGCTGAAGGACGTAGGAGGGAATTGAGAAGGCTTCCCTCGAAACGTAGTCGGCCAATTTTGGAACTACTTGGTCCTGAAAGTGCTGGAGGAAGTTGAGAACCTCTGAAGGGAGCGAGAGTGTGAGTAACCAGTTGAAGACGTTTACAACGCTGTCATAGAAGGACATGGCAACCTGAACAGAAACGAGGAGCAGTTCAAGTGTTAAGGCTCCGCCAAAGACAAGCATCGAAAGGCTGATTGCCAGTGCGGAGCGCTTTTTTCCGAGCCTTTTGGAGAGCCTCCTCTGAAGGGGATAGGATGCATAGGCAAGTACGAGCCCAAAGAAGATGGGAGTAACTAATGGATGTACTACCCTCCACGTTACATAAAGTATGACCGCCACAACCGCGCCCCAGACGAGTTCCTCGGCCTTCATCTCAGGGTTTTTATATCGGACCCTATAAAAATTCGCCGGTGGTAGCATGGAGGTAGAGTTAATCAAAAAGTTCGAACTCTACATTGAAAGGGGAGACCGGCTTGTGGAAGAGAGCAGGTATGGAGAGGCATACGAAGCGTACCTTGACGCCCTGAAAACCCTCGGTGCGCTGGTAGTCTACCGAGAAACAGGCATGCTCGTTCCGGCTGAGAAACTTGAGGGCTTCCTCGGGAAGTATCCGAAGCTTGAGGAAGCCTTGAGGAAGTTCTCCTCCCTGACCGGAAGCGAGGAAACGGCAAGGGCTTTAAGGGAGGAACTGGAAGGACTGAAGGGGATGATGAGTTTGCCGAGTTCCGAGCGGTGACGAGACTCAGCCTCTGACCCAGGGCGAGCCCATCCCATCGGCGTTCAGCCGGACAATGACACGGCCCCCTCATCGTTAGAGGGTAATTCAATTTTACCCGAGTGGACGCGAACCTTCGGTGAGCCCCGTGCCTTTTCCTCTCTCACAGGGTTATCTCTATGGATTTCCCGGAGAAGGACAGCGAGAGCCTGACGTCCTCATGAGTTAAGGTAAACCTTCCCCCTGCCCGTGCTCAGGTAGAGGGAGTTCGATGAACTCTGACCATCCCAAAGCTTCATAAACGGTCCCACTCATTGGTCTCACCATAGGTATATCGGTAATTGCTCGTTAACGGTGATTCCCATGAGGATTGTTTCGGCCGACACGGGAGGTGCTCTCCTCAACGAGAACTACGAGCCGATAGGCCTCATAGCAACCGTCGCGGTGCTCGTGGAAAAACCCTACAAGACGGCAACGCTGAGCAGGGTAAAGTATGCGGACCCCTTTAACTACGACATGAGCGGAAGGCAAGCGATAAAAGATGAGGCGTTTTTAGCTGTTGAGTTGGCCAGGGAAGTTAAGCCCGATGTAATCCACCTCGACTCGACGATAGGTGGCATAGAGGTCAGGAAGCTCGACGAGCCGACGATTGATGCTTTAACAATAACCGACCGCGGGAAGGAGGTCTGGAAGGACCTTGCCAAAGACCTGCAACCCCTCGCGAAGAAGCTCTGGGAGGAAACGGGAATAGAGATAATAGCGATAGGTAAGTGGAGCGTTCCAGTGAGGATAGCGGAGATTTACTCGGGGATATACACGGCCAAATGGGCTATGGACTACGCGAGGGAACACGGGAAAGTCATCGTTGGCCTTCCGAGGTATATGAGCGTTGAAATCCGCCCCGGGAAAATCTACGGGGAGAGCCTTGACCCGCGCGAGGGCGGTCTCTTCGGGGAGATTGAGGCTGAAACGGAGGGAATCGGCTGGGAACTGTATCCAAACCCCCTCGTGAGGAGGTACATGGTGCTTGAAGTGTGGAGGGAGTGAGGGGCTAAGCCCCCCTCTCCAGCTCGCTCGGGAACTTTATGGCATCGAAGGGGCACGTCTGGTTGCAGACGCCACAGCCCGTACAGAGTAAATTGTCTATTCTTACCTTGTTCGTCTCCGGGTTGTAGACCAAAGCAGGACAGCCGGTTAGGAGTATGCATGCCTTACAGCCTGTACATTTGTCCTCCAAGACCAGAGGTATCTCCCCTATCTCACCGCGCCTTATCACGGGAATGACGCACTCGCGCTTCGCTATTATAACTGCCGGACCCTCCACCTGCATGGCCTCCTTTATCGCTTCCCTCGTCTGCTTGAGGTCGTAGGGGTCAACTGTCTTAACGTACTTGACACCGAGGGCTTTAACCAGCGCCTCTATGTCAATCTCGTTGAACTTCCTTCCCGTTTCACTTCCACCGGTTCCAGGGTGCGGCTGATGACCGGTCATGGCCGTCGTCCTGTTGTCGAGTATCATCACCAGAACATTCAGGTTCTTGTAGACTGCATCTATTAAAGGCTGGATTCCGTTGTGAAAGAAGGTCGAATCGCCTATGGTGGCTATTATCTTCTTGCCCATGACGACGCTCTGACCGTTGGCAAGGCTTATGCTCGCGCCCATTACGTATTCCGTCCAGATGGCCTCGAGTGGCGGGAGGAGAGACAACGCGTAGCAACCTATGTCGCCGTGGATTGGGACGGAGTAGCGCCCGAGCTTGAGGTCTCTGAGCGCGTCCAGGGCCGCTCTATAGCTTCCCCTGTGAGGACAGCCGGGGCACATGACGGGGGGCCTTTTTGGAGCTAAGCTTTCAGCATACTTGACTTCCTCCGGCTTCTCGTAGGTTTCGCCCTCCTCTCCGAGGAGCCTTAAGAGCGCGTTCCTGACAAGGCTCGGCGTTAACTCGCCCTCGAGCGGAAGATGGCCTGTCCTCTTGCCGTAAATCGGGACTCTCAAACCTGCTTCGTAAGCAACTATTTTGACCTCCTCCTCGAGGAAAGGTGCCCCGTCCTCGACCACTATCGCGTAGTCCACACTCTTCAGGAAGTCAAGGACGAGCTTTTTCGGAAGTGGATGCGGTGTTGAGAGCTTTAGAATCTTAAAGTCCGCGTTGAGCTTTGGAAGAACCTCGCGCACGTAGTTGTAGGGCGCGCCTTCAACGATTATTCCGATTTTGGCCTCCCCATTACCCTCAACCCAGTTGAAAGGCATGCCATTGAACTCTTCCTCGATTTTGGCGAGAGTCTCGTTCAACCAGCGGTGCCTCTTCCTGTTGCCCTCCATGCTGGCCCTGACGTATCTTTCAATGTCCTTCTTGAAGACCGGCTTTCTGTCGAGTTCGACAAACTCGCCAACTTCCACATCGGCCGTCGTGTGGTTTACCCTCGTGGTCGTGCGGAAAATTACAGGGACCTTGTATTTCTCGCTCAGCTCGTAGGCGTAGATTATTAAATCGTGGGCCTCCTGCGGGTCGGCAGGTTCGAGAACAGGCAGGAGGGAGAGCTTTCCATAATAGCGGTCGTCCTGCTCGGTCTGGCTGGTGTGTGGCCCGGGGTCATCCGCAACGAGGATTACAAGACCGCCCTCGACACCTGAATAGGCCAGACTCATTAGCGGGTCAGCGGCAACGTTTAAGCCAACACACTTCATCGTGACGAGGGCCCTCAACCCGGTGTAGGCAACTCCCGCCGCTTCCTCTAAGGCGACTTTCTCGTTCGGCGCCCACTCGGCGAAGACCTCAGGTTTAAGCCTCGCGATGGTCTCTATAACCTCGGTTGAAGGCGTTCCGGGGTAACCCGTCGCAAAAACGACACCACTCTCAAGGGCGCCGTAGGCTATGGCCTCGTTCCCCATAAGGAGCTTTTTTTCGCGCCTCTCAACTTTTACCTCCACAGAATCAGAAGGGTGAGCTTTAACTGCTTCCATAACACCACCGGCAAAAATACAGCCGGAGGGTTAAAATCCTACCTTCAAAAAGACGCCAAAATCCCCGAAAAGTTTTCGAAGAACCCTTATATAATGTTGCCCTAAGTTTACAATATGAAGGTTCGCGAACTCCTCGAGCTTTTGGATGAGACGATTGGATACCTGAGGATAGCGCTCGTAACGAACCAGCAGAGGATTTTTGAAAGTCCGTTCACCAGCTACGAGTTTGCCCAGAGGGCCATAGAGATACAGGAGGATCTGGAGGATTTGGAAAAGCTCAGAGCGGAGCTTGAAAAACTGAATCCGGAAAGCGATGTTGAGGAGCACTACTCAAAGGAAGAGGTTGAGAGACTCTTGAAGATGCTCGAACTCCTCAGAAAGAGCGAGAGCCATGTTTACTGACCTTAAGAGGGTATTGCATAGAAAGCAAGGGGTTTTCCACTCCGAGGAAAGGGAAAAGAAAAGGAGTGAATTTTTCATTTCCATATCACCTCCATGAAGTAGCTAACTCAGGTAGATAGGCCTATATTGCCATCGTCAATTTTCCACTGCCTGGAATTCCGGCTTTCATCTCCAGGTCACCTTTATTCTTTGTCTACGAGTCTCCAGTTGGAGAAACACCGGGAGCCTGTGATGTTTATTTCCGGGGATTCTTTGTATACTGCCCATATCCAACAGTAGTTTTTGTTTAGAGAATGTCCTTCGGCATAATAATCCGGGAGGCGTTTTGGCTTCACGTAAAGGGTTAAGTCTATAATCTTGGTACCGTTGTTCTCCAGTTTCTCAAGCATCCTTTCTATGATTTTTCCTATCATTTGATCCAAAGGTGAAAGTCTTACCAGCTCCGCTCTGTCCGGTTAAGATAACGTCGGGATAATATGCCCTCACCTTCCCGTCCTGGCCCTCTGGTACTATTTTGATCCATAGGAGCTTTGTGCCCTCGTAATAGGGGAAGACAAGCACGCCACTCATTCTAATACTCCCGTAGCAAAGATAATCATTGGCAAAGAGCCCCCGTTTTTCGCACACGGTTTTTGACTTGATCCATATCCTTGAACTGCTCCCGAGCGCGTAAATCTGGTAGAACGTTTCGTTCGGCTTAATAACTTCACTGAGGTTCCACCAGTAAGAACCATTGATTTGCGAATCATACTTCCAGCCCAGAGTCTTGAAGAGGAGTGCTTTTTCATGCGGTTCGTACTGTTTGAGGAGCTTCAAGTCAAGGCTGAGAGGGGAGTAGTTGACTAAAGCCTTCGCGCTCTCCTCTCTTCTCTCCTTTGGCCAGAAGGGTGAAGACTGGCTAATAGTGTAAAGCTTGAGCGTGTTGGTTTTTCTCATCGTAACTCGCGAACTGCCAAAAATGACTATCATGATATACGGCAATGAGTTTTTCATTGCTTGGAATTCCTGCTAACTTGTAGGCTCCTTCTGCTGAAGAGAGCTGGTGGTAAGTGTAAGCATTGTAAGCGAAAAAGGAGAAGAGGATGAAGAGTATTCCAAGGAGGAGCTTCTTCATCTGTTGATTCCCTCCAGCATTAGGGCAACTTCTCAAGTATGTTGCTTCCATACCAGGTGCACACGTACCCGCCAAATCTCTTGAATTCTGTGCGTTTGATTTCTCCTTGGGGATATATTCTCCAAATTCCCTCAATGCCTTTCCTCGGGTTTACCCAGGTTGTCCACGCTTCGATTCTCCCCTCCTCTCTTGTGATTGAGAGTTCAAAGCGGAGGGAACCCTTAATATTGGTTGTAAGCTCCTCAGACTTCAGCCTCTGCATTATATCAGCCAAGGGAACTTCCTCCAGTGTCCACGTTTTATTGCTTGGGGCTTTGACTTCTGCTGTTGTTGAGAGTGTAATATTGCCCGGGTAATGGGCGATTACATTAATCGTTCCATTGTCCCCCGTTATGAACTCTAGTATCACCCCCCTCCACGAAGCACTCATTGAGGAGGGCAAGTGAAGCAGGCCCCCATACCCCAGGGGACCTCGTAGTATTCCCATATCTCCCACGCGCTCTACAATTTTGCCTGTTGAAATTTCCCCATCTTTGGTGAGTACAAGGTTCACGTAAGTAGTGTTCTCCTTGCCTTTGATAATTTCTTCAATCGACGGGTAAATGTTTTCGATTTCCTCGTTCCTGTAGATCGTATCCTTGTAAAGTAGTTCTCTGCAGTTGTCACAGTTTTTGAATTCTCTCAGTTTTTCTGGGCTTGTTGCAAGTGCTGAATAGTTGAAGGGCGCTTCACAGGATATTATATTGTCCCTCATTGTTGGAATGAATTTGAAAAGTTTTGTTATTTTGAAAGTGTAAATCCTGATTTCCCGCTCTTTTGGGTTGTAAAAGGCAAATTGGTATCCTCTGAACCCATTAAAACCAGTTTGAGAGTAGTAGTAAGCGGCAACAAGCTGTGAATTTTGCCTGACCTGCTCTGGAATTCTCTGGTAGAGAGTGCTCATGGTTTCATTAGGCTGGTTAGAATAAGCGTAGGTGAAGAGCAAAAGGATGATCAAAAAGAAACCAAAGACTGCAAGCAGAGACCTCATTGGGTGCCCTCCCTCTATTTGTCTGATCCTTTGTTTTTATTAGTTATCTGAACAGTGGGTTATGTAGACTCTGCTGAAGTATATTTTTCTAATGGGAATGAGTTGGTTCCCGATTTTGAGATAGCTATACGTGTTCTTACTGGGAATTATCCATTCGATCCACACTGTATCTGGATCCCATATTGAGACTTTAAATCTCCATGCCTTCTTTGAGTACTTCCCGAATTTTTCCAGCTCACTCAGGATATTCTGGAGTTTAGTGTAGTTAGGACTCCATAGTGAGCTATTGGTGATGTTGTACTTGGCTATCGTGCTGATAGTTACATTCCTCGGATAGTGGATGTTCACAACTGTTTTATTGTTCTTTAAGTAAATCTCGATCCATACGGCTTTTTCAACTTCCGAGCCTTGGTTGGGTAGGAGAAGTGCTCCGGGGTAGCCTTCAAATCCGATATCTCTTATAGTGTCTCCTGAATACATGCTAACGGTTCCGACAGAGAGTTCAGAGCTTTTTATCCCCTTGACCTTCCAGTATTCCCGATTACGCTCCAGAACATCCTTTACTTCTGGATGAATGCTCTCAATCTCTTCATTTCTGTAAATCTTTTCTTTGTAAAGGAGTTCCCGACAGTTGTTACAGTTTTTGAAGTTTTTGAGTTTTTCCGGGTTAGTGCCCAGTACAGAATAATTGAATGGTGTTTTGCAGGATATTGTCGTTTCCGTCATTCTTGGCCAGATTTTTAGGAGTTTGGTGATCTTGAAAGTGTAAATGCTAATTGTTCGATCCTTCGGATTGTAGAGTGCGAACTGGTATTCTCTGAAACTGTCAAAGCCAGTTTGGGAAGAGTAATAAGCCGCAATGAGTTGGGAATTCTCTCTCACTTGTTCTGGGATTTTTTGATATAGTTCGTTCATGTTCTCACTTGGGAGATAAGCGTAGCCGAAAAGCAAAAGGATAATTAAAAAGAACCCAAAGACCGTTAGAGCCCTCATCCCCAACTCACCTCCATGAAATAACCAACACCAGTGTAGGGACCGGTTTTGGGGGTGAAAGTTTTGTCGATAGTGATATCCATGCTGATCTTTGGTATTTTCCTTTTGAATTTAACATTGGATAACCAGGAAGGTTCATTCGTCCTCGTGAAGAGAGTATAGAGAGTTTCCCATGCGGAGCGTTGCCATATCCTTTTGTCTTTATTCTTGCTATCATATATATCCACAAAAGGATCTCCCCACTGGTCGGTTGTATGATCTTTCCAGTCACCGTATTTGTTTGTTAGGTATTCGTGGAACTTCTCATAGTCTTCTGGCGTGCTCAATTCACTCCATTTCCATTCGTGGTGCATTACGCTGTGGGGGGCGTGCTCATCCACGATTGGGCCACTTACCCCATAGTTCCAAAAGTATGCCTTATTATGCCAGTCCATGTACTCGTCCCCAAGCCAGAACACATAGTGACCCAGCTCATGTCCTAGTGCTTTTGCCCATCTTATATCTCCTATTTCAGCAGTTCCTACTGGTGGAGTAAGACGCAGGAATCTATAAGGCATTACGAGCCTTCCTCCAACCCAATATCCCCCGATAGTAGCATGTGGCCACTTCTTGTTATCCCCCCAGAATTTAACTTCTAAAAATGTCCTATTAACCCAAATATCAGCCCGCTCCCAGTTCCTCTTTCCGTCCCAGATGTTGACTCTGGTTATCATCGCGTAGCCGTCAGTGTAATCGTAGATGAAGTCGCTGGCTTTTCTAATGCTGTAAATCAGGTTCTTCTTGTCTTCTTCGCTCATCGTCCACTCAACGGAAACGTTCAGTTCAATTCCCAAAATGCCTCTCTTTGCCGGGTCTTTCCCGATGAGCTGTTCAACCGCATTCGGAACACCGTCGCCGTCGTAGTCGCCGTTCATGTCGTCGGCTTTTCTGTCACTGGGATCAAATCTCTCTGAGAACCCATTCGCCTCAAGCTCCCTGTTCAGCTCGATTTCGCGGTAGAAGGGTATGCCATCACCGTCGTTTATAGTTACGACGAACCAGATTTCGCAGTCCTTCTCCTCTCTGTCCGAGGAGTACGTAACGACCAGATTTGAATCCACGGGAATTTCTCCGGAGGATGTTACAGCCCTAACATCCCCTTTGAACGTTACCGCATCGTTGCCTATAATCTCATTGCTCGGAATCTCAGCGGAACCGGGGAAGTTTTCCATTGCCACAACATCATTTCCTGGAGAAGTTAGCTTAGCCCCGTAGGTGTTGACGAGGGTGACGTTGATTACCGTCCCGTTCTCCAGCCGAACCTGGGCAACTCTCAGGCTTTTCGGGTTCACTATCGAGAAGGCTGTGGTCCCATCTTTTACCGTGACGTCGCTAACGCCTTCAATCGTTTTCATTCCGATGATTTCGCCGTTTATGCCGGCTTTTTCAAGTATGCTTTCGTACTTCACGTAAACCTTGAGGTCTTTGTCCGGCTCTTTTGGGCCAACGTTGCAGGAACCGTCGCCACAACCGCTCAAATGAGCGTAGCCGAAGTATTTCTCCTCGTCTCCGGGATAATCGTCACCACTCCACGTTCCGGTTTTCAGATTGTAGTAGATGGTTGCAACGGTCCCCTTGCCTGGAGAAACGTCCATTTCGGTCCTCTTGCCATTGTCGTCTCTATCGTAGAGGTGGAACCTTATGGTGGCTACTTCCTTGTCATCTGGAATATCAAAGGTGGCCATTGCAATCGCGTAGCTTTGGAGGTTGGCAAGTGGATTGATAGTTGGGATTATTTTCTTCTCGTAATCGTCCTGATTGTCCGTTAGGAGAAGGGTCTTTGTTTGTCCATTAACGGTAAGCTCCAAACTCATATCCGCCGGATTGTGAGTTATTCCGCTATCAACATCGTCCAAAGCCCTTGCACGGAGGATGTAGACTGTTATTTTTGCATCCCTCAGCGGGTCGACGTCCTTCGAGTCAACAACTCCATCACCGTCCGTGTCGTTGTTTCTCGGATTAGTGCCGTACTCAAGCTCCAAGGCGTTACACCACCCGTCTTTATCGCTGTCGGTAATCCGGAACTCCTTGGTTTTTCTGAAACCACGCGGAGAATATTAAGTTTACCTAATCTTTGCAAAAACTTCCCTCAGCAGTGAAATCTCCTCAGGTTTGAGCCTGTTCCTCAGCCAGCGCTCCTTCATGTTTAGGTTCTCGTCCTCCAAATCGAGAACGGCCTTCCTAACGCCTCCCCGCGGGTTTTTGCTGTCACCCCTCCAGCGCGGGATAACGTGGAGGTGGATATGGGGAACGGTTTGGCCGGCTTCCTTTCCGAGGTTCATGCCGACGTTAAATGCCTCCGCCTTCAGCGTCTCCCTGAGGACGGCCATAGCAAGCTCCATGCCCTTAATCAGGGCTAACTTTTCCTCCTCGCGGAGGTCCTCCCAGCGCTCGACGTGCCTCCTCGGAACGACGAGTAGATGGCCCCTGCTGGCTGGATAAGCATCAAGCAGAATCCTTACCAGCTCGTCCTCATAGAGGAGCTGTTCCTCCGGGGGATAACAGAAGGGACACTCCATCGGCAACACCAAAGGCTTAAAATCTCCCCGCTTAAAAAAGCTCCCGGTGGTGGCATGGAGGAAACACTCAAGGTTTTGGAAAAAACGTATCGGAAGTTCCTTTCAACGGGCCTGCTGATGCTCCTGTTCGGCTTCGCGTTGCTCATCTTCAAGCCCCTCGGGAGGGCTTCCATTTACCTTGGTCTAATAGTCTTCGCGCTGGCCTTCATACCCCTTGAGCTCGCCAAGAGAACCGCGAGGAAGATGGCGATGGTAGCCTTCAAGGGTGAATAGAAAAGCTTAATAGAAAACCCGGCAACTATCGAAAAGGAGTGAGAAAAAGGGGTGATGTAGAATGGCGTTTGTACCACCGCAGGCCGGCTACGACCGGGCGATAACCGTTTTCAGCCCGGACGGAAGGCTGTTCCAGGTAAACTATGCAAGAGAGGCTGTAAAAAGGGGAGCCACGGCTGTAGGAGTGAAGTGGAAGGACGGCGTCGTTCTTGCCGTTGAGAAGAGAATCACGAGCAGGCTAATAGAACCAAGAAGTTACGAGAAGATTTTCCAGATTGACGACCACATAGCCGCGGCTCCAAGCGGTATAATAGCCGACGCAAGGGTTCTCGTTGATAGGGCCAGGCTGGAGGCTCAAATATACCGCCTCACCTACGGCGAACCTGTTCCGCTCACCGTTCTGGTGAAAAAGATATGTGACCTAAAGCAGGCCCACACCCAGTACGGCGGGGTCAGGCCTTTTGGAGCGGCCCTTCTCATGGCCGGCGTTAACGAGAAGCCGGAACTCTACGAGACCGACCCGAGCGGTGCCTATTTCGAATGGAAGGCGGTAGCTATAGGCAGTGGAAGGAACGTGGCGATGGCCATCTTCGAGGAGCACTACAGCGACGACATAGACAAGGAAGGTGCAATAAAGCTCGCCGTGCTGGCCCTCGCAAAGACCCTCGAGGAGCCAACGGCCGACTCGATAGAGGTAGCCTACATAACCACTGAGGAGAGGAAGTGGAAGAAGCTCCCGAAGGAGGAGCTTGAGAAGTACCTCAACGAGGTTCTCGAGGAGGTTAAGGAGGAGGAAGTCGAGGAGAAGGCCGAGGATTACTCCGAACTCGACCAGAACTACTGAGGTGACGGGCGATGCCGATTAGCGTTGACAAAGCGGTAATCGCCCGTCTTAAGACGCACGGCGAGACGTTTGAGATACTGGTTGACCCATACTTAGCTAGGGACTTCAAAGAGGGCAAGGAGGTTCCGATAGAGGAAATCCTCGCCACTCCTTACGTTTTCAAGGATGCCCACAAGGGCGATAAAGCCAGCGAGCACGAGATGGAGAAGATATTCGGGACCAGCGACCCCTACGAGGTTGCAAAGATAATTCTTCGAAAGGGCGAAGTTCAGCTCACCGCCGAGCAGAGGAGGCAGATGCTCGAGGAGAAGAAGCGCTACATAGCGACGATAATCCACAGACATGCGGTTGACCCGAGAACCGGCTATCCCCATCCAGTTGACAGAATCCTTAGGGCCATGGAAGAAGCCGGAGTTCACATAGACCTCTTTAAAGATGCCGAGGCGCAGGTTCCAAAGGTGATAAAGGCAATCCGACCGCTCCTCCCAATAAAGCTTGAGGTGAAGATAATAGCCGTCAAGATACCCGGAGACTACGTCGGAAAGGCCTACGGTGAAGTTAGGAAGTTCGGAACCATAAAGCGCGAGGAGTGGGGAAGCGACGGCTCGTGGATGTTCCTCATCGAGATTCCTGGTGGTGTCGAGGAGGAGTTTTATGAGAAGCTTAACGCCCTGACGAAGGGCACCGCCGTAACTAAACTTATAGAGAGGAAGGGACTATGAGGAGGATTTTTGTAAAACCGAGGGAACTCGTAGTCCCTGGGACTTTGTTAGCCCAGGGACCCTTTAAGAACGGCAGAGGGACCTTCAGGGAAGGCAACAGAATTTACTCGACGGTTATAGGACTCGTTGAGATACGCGGAGACCTCATAAGGGTAATTCCTCTGGAGGGACCCTACATACCCGAGGTCGGCGACAACGTCCTCGGAAAGATAGTGGACGTGAAGTTCTCCAACTGGACCGTTGACATAGGGGCACCCTATCAGGCGAACCTCCGCGTTCAGGATGCAGTGGAGGAGCGCATTGACCTGCTCAAGACAGACCTGAGGAAGATTTACGACATAGGGGACATAATCTACGCCAAGGTGAAGGCCTTCAACGAGATAAACCAGATTGACCTCACGACTAAGGGCATGCCCTTCAAGGGAGGCCCCCTCAGGGGAGGCCAGCTGGTAACGATAACGCCCTCAAAGGTTCCGAGGCTCATCGGAAAGGGTGGCTCGATGATTAACATGATTAAGAAACTGACAGGAACGAGGATTATAGTCGGTCAGAACGGCTGGGTCTGGGTGAGCGGAAAGAACGACGAACTTGAGAAGCTCGCCATAGAGGCCATACTCAAGGTTGACCGTGAGAGTCACACCCAGGGATTAACCGATAGGGTCAAGGAGTACCTGCTCTCAAGGCTCAGGGAACTCAAGGAGCAGGGAGTTATTGAGGAAATCCCCCAGCTTGATGAGAAGGAAGGTGAGAACGATGATGGGCAGGCCTGAAGGTTTAAAGCTCATCGACGAGAACGGTAGAAGGTTGGACGGTAGAAAGAAGTACGAGCTCAGGCCAATTAAAATGGAGGTTGGCGTTCTCAAGAACGCTGACGGCTCGGCCTACGTCGAGTGGGGCAAGAACAAGATAATGGCGGCCGTTTACGGCCCGAGGGAGATACACCCCAAGCACCTCCAGAGGCCCGACAGGGCAATCCTGCGCGTTCGCTACAACATGGCCCCCTTCAGCGTTGAAGAGCGCAAGAAACCCGGCCCGGACAGGAGGAGCGTCGAGATAAGCAAGGTAATAAGGGGGGCGCTCGAACCGGCCTTGATTCTCGAGATGTTTCCAAGGACTGCAATAGACGTCTTCATAGAGGTTCTTCAAGCAGATGCCGGAACGCGCGTTGCTGGAATAACCGCCGCTTCCCTCGCCCTGGCCGACGCGGGAATACCTATGAAGGACCTCGTAGCCGCGTGCGCCGCGGGGAAGATAGACGGCGAAATAGTTCTCGACCTCAATAAGGACGAGGACAACTACGGTGAGGCTGACGTTCCCGTTGCTATAATGCCACTCAAGAACGACATAACGCTCCTTCAGATGGACGGCTACCTGACAAGGGAGGAGTTCATCGAGGCAGTAAGGCTTGCCATCAAGGGGGCGAAGGCCGTCTATCAGAAGCAGAGGGAAGCACTCAAGGAGAAATACCTCCGCATAGCCCAGGAGGTGGCGGGCAATGAGTGAGATGGAAGTAATGGCCAGCATAATGCGCGACCACATCATAAACCTCCTCAGGGAGGGCAAGAGGATTGATGGTCGCTCCTTCGAGGATTACCGCGATTTGGAAATCAAGGTCAACGTCATAGAGAAGGCCGAGGGCTCAGCTTGGGTCAGGCTCGGCAATACACAGGTTCTTGTTGGAATAAAGGTTGACCTCGGCGAGCCCTTCCCGGATTTACCGGACAGGGGTGTTATGACGACCAACGTCGAGCTCGTCCCGCTGGCTTCGCCAACGTTCGAACCCGGTCCGCCGGACGAGAACGCTATAGAGCTCGCCCGTGTCGTGGACAGGGGAATCAGAGAAAGTCAGGCCGTTGAGCTCGAAAAGCTCGTAATAGTTCCGGGCAAACTCGTGAGAGTCGTCTTCATAGACGTTCACGTCTTGGACCACGACGGCAACCTGCTCGACGCGAGCGGAATAGGAGCCATAGCGGCCTTGATGAGCACAAAGATTCCGAAGATAGAGTACGACGAGGAGAGCGGTGAGGTGAAGATACTCGACGAGTACGAGCCCCTTCCAGTGAGGAGGGTACCGATTCCGGTTACGTTCGCCAAGATAGGCAACACCATGATAGTTGACCCGAACCTCGACGAGGAACGCGTCATGGACGGCAGGATAACCATAACCACCGACGAGAACGGCCATATTTCAGCTGTTCAAAAGGGCGAGGGCGGGGCCTTCAAGCTCGAGGAGGTAATATACGCCGTTGACACCGCCTTCAAAAAGGCCGAAGAAATAAGAAAAATCGTTCTTGAGGCCGTTGGGAGAGCCTGATTCTTTCCTCTTTTTTCGGTGGTTGCCATGGACTTCATGAGTATAGTTGCATCGGTCATCTTTGCGGGTTTTGCCGTCAGAACAGTTTATCTCCTCCTGAGAGAGGAGAGAAAGAAGGATTTACTCCTCACAACGGCCCTCTGGGGACTGGCTCTTTTCGTCTGGGGCCTCTACATAGCGGGTAAAAGGGGCTGGAACATTTCAACTGTTCTGGTAATTCTCTCCGGAATAACAGCCTTTATACTATCTTTCCTCGGCCTTTTCAAGCTCCGCGAGGAGAATCCCGAAGAGTTTGGGAAAGAGCTATAAAGGAAAATGCATAAAACTACACAGCATTACGATTAACCGGGGGGAATACCCATGGGATTGTTCGACAGCCTCAAAAAAAAGGAGAAGAAACCTAAAATGAAACCTCCAGCGAGCATCAAAAAAGACGTAGCTCCTAGGAACGATATCGATGTTGTTCCGATTGAGGAGGATGTTCTTGCTAAGGAACTAATTAAACCGCAGGTTCGGTATTTGAAGAAGATAACCGTGACAAGCTACTCCGACCTCGAAAGGATTTCCAGCGAGCTCCAGGAGGGTAACATCGTTTTAGTCGACCTAACGCCTCTTGAGAAGAGGCCCGATGTCCTCGAGAAGGTTGCTGAGCAGATTAAGGGTATGGTTAGTGCCTTAGGCGGACAGGCGGCGAAGATATGCAAAGCCGAGATTAAACTTATTCTCGTTCCCGAGGACATAAAAATCTCCAAGTGAAGCTTTTATTTTTCAAACTTCAAACGATACCATGCCTTTATAAAGGCGTTTTTCTGTTCTTTTCCCGGTGATGCTCATGGGTGAGAAAAAAGGCGAGAAGGTTAACGTTAACCCCGAGCTCGGCGAGGTTCAGGTCATAAGCCTTGGGGACTGCCCAATCTGTGGCGGAAAAGGGACGTTAAAGGCCATACAGCACATCCATGAGATTCCATACTTCGGCAAGGTCATGGAGAGCACGATATATTGCGAGAAGTGTGGCTACAGAAACGCCGACGTCATGATACTCGAGGACAGGCCACCGAAGCTCTACACGGTAAGGGTCGAGAACGAGAAAGACCTTTTCACGAGGGTCGTGAGGAGCAAGAGCGGGACGATAGAGCTCGAGGAAATAGGGGTTAAGATTGAACCCGGGCCCGCTGCGGAAGGTTTCATAACCAACGTCGAAGGTGTCCTTGAGAGGGTTCGCGAGACCCTTCTAATGGCGAGGGAGTTCAGAAAACAGGAGGGTGACGAGGAGGCCGTAAAGAAGGCAGATGAAATACTAGAGTACATCGAAGAGGTCAAGGAGGGCAAAAAACCCCTGACTGTTAAGATAGCGGACCCCCTCGGCAACAGCGCCCTGATAGGCGAGAAGGTCAAGAGCAGGCTTTTGACGGAGGAAGAAATCAAAAAGCTCAGCCTTGGACCCTACAAAATCGTTGAACCGGAAGGGACAGAGGACTCCAAAGAAAGCGGGGAGGAACGTCAGGGGTAGAAGTAGTCCCTAGCAAGCAGGTCCTCTATTAGAGCCCTGACCCAGGGCTTTCTCGTTTTTCTTGAGAGGTGGATTATTCCCTCCACGTGAATTCCGTACCTTTCTTTCATCTCCTCCCTGCTCATCGGCTTCTCGAATAGAAATGGCCTCTCTATTGTAAAGACGTAACCGTAGTCCCTGATGTAGTTGCCCAGCCATTTCTTCCCGTTCTCGCCGTGGACAAGGGTCAAACCGCTCGTGTCTTTTGCAATCTCCCAGAGCGTATCAAGGTCTGCCTTTATGACCTCCCCCACCTCGAATCCTCCGGCTATCGTCCCCCTCTCCGTTAGGGTCTGCTCCTCATGGAGACCGAGTCTCCTCAGCGTGTCCCTGAGCTCGTAGGGGTTCCCCCGCGCTATGTAGAGGAAAACGAGGTCGCCTTCCTCAAAGGCCTTCCTCTTTCTGACCTCAACGGTTTTCAGGCCCCTGAATATCAGCTCCGCGTAGACCTGGTGGAGCGCTATAACGTGCTCCATGGTTTCACCGCTCTAAACTCGAGACAGGGTTAAAAAGTGTTATTGCCACATGATAACGATGGCCAAACTTAGAAAAATCCTCGTGAGAGACGAAAGGCTCTGGAAGGCAGGTATCACCTTTTTGGCCCTGTCCCTAGTTTTCCTCTTTGTCGGAATAGCCACCAAAAGACTCCCCTATGCCCTACCCAACGTTTTCATGGCCCTGGCGTTTCTTATTTTAGCGACCCGATTCCGAGCAGTTAGATTAGAGTGCAACGGAAAAACGTTCCTCCTGATTCCGGACTACTCGACGTCAACCATAGTCCTCAGAGACTCCGATGGAAATGTCCTCTCCAAAACTTTCTTCCCGCTCTTTGAGGAGGAAAAACTCGAAACTCCCTGCGGAACGCTGGAGGTCCGCGCGATTAGGCATCGCTTCGGGAAGGTGGAACTCAGGATAAAGTCAAAAAAATGAGGAAATCACCCTTCCATGAGTCTCAGCGAGGCCTTAACCAGGTCGCTCACCACACCGCTGGCCGTTTCTTTGAGCCCGGCCCCGGCGCCCCTGAGGAGCAGACCTCCCAAAAGGTCGCTCTCGAGTAGGGCAACGTTTTCATTGGTTGAAACCGCGAGTGGACCCGTTACCTCCTCGGGGGCGACTGTTACCTTCCCCTCCTCAACGGTGGCAACCAGTCTTATCCTTCTGCCCTTCGCAAGGGCCCTCTTAACTTCATCAACGGTTACCTCCACGATTCCCTTAACGCTGATTCTGTCGAAGGTTATCGGTTTGAAAGCCACGCAGTGGAGGATTGTGGCCTTATATCCAGCGTCTATCCCCATAACGTCCCCACTCGGGTCCCGCTCCGCTATTCCCAGCTCCTGAGCCTGTTTCAATGCCCTCTCAAAGTCAACTCCCTGCTCCATCCTCGTCAGTATAAAGGTCGTCGTAGCGTTCAGCACGGCCCTTACTCTTTCAACGGAATCGGCAAGGAGGTTCTCGCGGAGGATTCCGATGATTGGAGTTCCGGCCATGACAGTCGCCTCAAAGAGGTATGGAAGACTCCTCTTTTCGGATTCCCCCATAAGCTCAGCATAATGAAAAGCCAGCGGTGGCTTGTTGCTCGTAACGACAGCTTTGCCCTCTTTGAGGGCTTCAAGGTGCCATAGGTAAGCGTTCCCGTCGTTGGTTACGTCAATCACAACGTCAGACTCGATTTCCTTTACAGCATCAGAGGGAGAGAAGTTATAGACCTCGTAGTCGTTCGTCCAGGCGGAGAGCCTTCCAAAGTTCTCCTTGACGAGCAGAGCCTCCCTCAGGTCGATTCCCTCGGGGAGCCATACCGTCCCGCTGGTATCGGAAACACTAACGACCCTGAATGACAGGCCGTATTTCTCCCTGAAAAAGCGCTCTTTTTCGAGGAGAACCCTCGCAACGGCCCTTCCAACGTTCCCGAAGCCGAAGAGCTGAACCCTAACTTCCATCTAACCCACCGGAATAGAAAAGGAAGAGGGGCTTAAATCACTTGTTGAGGATTACCTTGATTATGTCCATGTCGCGAACTATTCCAACAAGCTCTCCCTCGCCCTTGATAACGGGCAATTGCTCTATCTCGTACTTCACCATCTTTTGAGCCACTTCGTAAACGCTCATGTGGGGGGTTGCAACGACAACGTTGGGGTTCATTATCTCCTCAACCGGCTTCTTTGGTAACTGGAGCTCAGCCTTCTCGAAGAGTAGCGTCGGGTTGCTTTCAAGAATCCAGTCCTCTTCGCTCGAAACGGACAGTGCACTCTGTTTCATAACCCTAATAATCTCGCTGTCCCTTAAAAGGTCGGTCTCGTCAACCATTCCAATTAAGTTCCCCTCATCGTCTATAACCGGAATCGCCATGGCGTTGCACAAGAGAAGGGCCTTCAGGGCTGCTTTGAGAGGAGTTCCACGCCAGACGACGCTGACGTTTCTCTGGTAGTAGGGCTCGATGCTAATCTCCTTCAGCTTCTCGTTTTTAGAGAGATACCTCCTGACGATGTCCCCAACCGTAAGAATTCCAATGGGCCTGTCCTCGTCATCAACGACCACAACGCGCCTGTAGTCTCTTTCAAGCATTTTCCTGACGGCCTTCTTCAGGTCATCGTTTGCCCTGACAGTTGGAACGTCCCTCTTGACTAGCATTGCCAACTGGTCCTCGTCGGGGTTTATGAGGACGTTTTTGATGCTTATTATTCCGACGAGCTTACCCTCCTTGTTGACAACTGGGAATGAGCGGACGTTGTGCTTTTTGAAGAGCTCAAGGGCGTAATCCCTAGTCGCCGGTAGCTGTATAACCACTGGGTCCTTTGTCATCAGGGTCTTTACCCTCATGTTCTACCACCGCTTAACCTAAAGCGCTGTCCCCCTATTTAAGGTTTTAGAAAAGGAAACGGAAAAAACGTCAGCCGAGTAGGGCCAGGAAAACACCAGCCACCACAGCCGTTCCTATAACGCCGGCAACGTTCGGGCCCATGGCATGCATTAGTATGAAGTTGCCCGGATCCTCCTCACTTGCTAAGCGCTGAACGACCCTGGCTGACATCGGAACAGCTGAAACTCCAGCCGCTCCAATCATCGGGTTTATTCTTCCGCCAGAGAGCTTGCTCATCAGCTTTCCGAAGAGCACTCCTCCGGCAGTGGCGCTTGCAAAGGCAACCACACCAAGGCCGAGAATCATGAGTGTCTGGGGAGTCAAGAAGCTTTCAGCGCGCATCGTGGAACCCACACCAAGGCCCAGGAATATCGTCACAATGTTCATAAGCTCTTCCTGTGCTGCCTTAGTGAGCCTTGGAACAACGCCACTCTCACGGAAGAGGTTGCCCATCATGAGCATGCCTATAAGGGGAGCTGAGCTCGGAACGAGGAGGCCGATGACTATCATGGTAACTATCGGGAAAAGGATTTTCTCGCGCTTTGAGACCGGCCTGAGCTGTTCCATCCTTATCCTTCTCTCCTCGGGGCTTGTTAGGGCCTTTATAATGGGTGGCTGAATTAAGGGGACGAGGCTCATATAGGAGTAAGCGGCGACCGCTGTGGCTCCAAGTATCTCCGGGGCGAGCTTGGTGGTCAGATATATGGTCGTTGGCCCGTCGGCACCGCCTATTATTCCTATTGAAGCCGCCTGGTTGATGTTAAATCCAAGAGCCAGAGCCGTGAGCATGGCAACGAAAACACCCACCTGAGCCGCGGCACCGAGGAGTGCCGTCTTCGGGTCCGCTATCAAAGGCCCGAAATCCGTCATCGCACCGAGGCCGAAGAATATCAGGAGGGGCACTATCTCGGTCTTGATGAGGTAGTGGTAGACTATGTCAAGCAGTCCCGGGTGGGAGCAGATTCCGCCGACAGTTGGACAGTTCGCTATGCCGTTGAGGGGAAGGTTTACGAGAACCGCGGTGATACCTATAGGCAGGAGCAGGAGGGGTTCCATCTCATACCTTATGGCAAGGTAGACGAGCGTTAGACCCACTGCAATCATGATTAGGTTCCCTACCGTGAGGTGGAGCAGACCCATTGTGTTGAGGAAGTCCACGAAGCTGGCCATTTCCCATCACCCGAGCTCAACTAATGGGTCGCCTGTGTTTACGGTGTCGCCTTCTTTGACGTAGATTTTCTTTACAACCCCATCCTTGGGAGCTGGAATCTCATTCTCCATCTTCATGGCCTCAAGAACAACGAGTCCCTGACCGGTTTTAACTTCCTGACCCTCGCTAACAAGAACCTTAAGTATCTTGCCAGGCATTGGGGCAGTGACTGTATTCGGCGAAGCCTGAACAGGAACAGAACTCGGAGCAGGCGTTGATACAGGAGCACTAACGGGAGCAGACGAAGGAGCGCTGACACCCGTTTCAGGAACGCTCGGGAGAGCTATCCCAAGTCCCTCGGCTTTGACTTCATAACTCTTGCCCTCGAAGCTGACCTTGAACTTGTTTCCGGGCAGTTCCTCAACTTCAACTTCGTACTCCCTTCCATCAACGATGACCTTAACCTTCATCTTCACCACTTCCTAATCTCGTAGTTGAAGTTCTCAACCTCCTCCATACCGCTCTGGAGACCGTAAAGGCGCCACGCGTCGGAAACCTTTCTCTTAAAAGGCAGGGGACGGGCAACTTCGGCCTTCTTGGCTAGGTAGGCGAGAATAGATGCCGTGATTATCGCCAGATCCCTCGGCGGGATTTCCTCGGTTTTGATTTCTGGAGTTTTGATTTCTTCAACCTTTTCAACTTCCATGGATTTCTTTCTTTCAGTCATTCCTTTCTCAAAGGCACCAATGGCATACAGAACTAAAGCAAGTATCGTTAGGATTGTAAAGACTACTGTAATTCCTATGACGGTAATCCACCCGCCCTCGATTATCTGGCTCATGCTTCCACCTCACAGGGGTATGTTGCCGTGCTTCTTGGGTGGCAACTTAACGCGCTTGCTCTCAAGGGCCTCAAGTGCCATGATGACCTTGCCCCTGGTCTCGGCCGGGTCTATGACGTCATCAATGTATCCTCTAGCGGCCGCCACGTAGGGGTTGGCGAACTTCTCACGGTACTCGGCTATCTTCTGCTGTCTGACCTCCTCGGGGTTCTCCGCTTGAGCGATTTCCTTCCTGAATATGATGTTGGCCGCTCCCTCCGGACCCATAACCGCTATCTCGGCTGTGGGCCACGCGAAGACGAAGTCGGCTCCAAGGTGCTTGCTTCCCATAGCGAGGTAGGCTCCTCCATAGGCTTTCCTCAGGATTACAGTGACCATCGGGACGGTCGCCTCGGAGTACGCGTAGAGAACCTTGGCGCCGTGTCTTATTATTCCCCTGCTCTCCTGGTCAACGCCCGGTAGATAACCGGGGACGTCAACGAGCGTAACTATTGGTATGTTGAAGGCGTCACAGGTTCTCACAAAGCGCGCAATTTTATCGCTCGAATCTATATCAAGAACGCCCGCGAAATACCTCGGGTTGTTAGCAACTATTCCAACGGTCTGCCCGTTCATCCTTCCAAAGCCAACAACCGCGTTGGGAGCGAAATAGGGCAGAATCTCAAGGAAATCCGGGTTGCCGTTCTCATCTCTGTCAACTATCTCGTAGATGACATCCCTGACGTCATAGGGCTTGTTCGGGTCGTCAGGGACAATTTCATAGAGCCTCTCGCTCTTCCGGAAGGGCAAATCATTAGTCTTAACGCGCGGTGGCTTCTCCATGTTGTTCGATGGCAAATAGCTTATGAGCCTCCTGATTAGGGCAAGAACCTCCTCGTCGCTCTTCCCTATCAGGTGGGCCTGTCCGGCCTTCTGGGCGTGAACCATCGCTCCACCGAGCTGAACTGGGGTAACTTCAACGCCGGTGACTGCTTTGACTACCTGCGGACCGGTGATGAACATGAAGCTCGCGGGGTTGTCAACCATGAGAATGAAGTCCCCTATGGCAGGGCTGTAAACGGCACCACCGGCACAGGGGCCCATTATAGCGGTTATCTGGGGCACAACACCGCTGAGGAGGGTGTTCATCTTGAAAATTTCACCGTAGCCCTTGAGGGCATCAACCCCCTCCTGAATCCTGGCCCCACCGGAGTCGTTGAGGCCTATGACAGGTGCTCCAGCTTCGAGGGCCAGCTCCATGACGCGCTTTATCTTCATCGCGTGCATCTCGCCGAGAGAACCGCCCATCACCGTGAAGTCCTGGGCGTAAACAAAAACAAGCCTGCCGTCAATCGTTCCGTAGCCGGTTATAACTCCATCGGCTGGAAGTTCCTTCTTGTCGAGGCCGAATTCAGTGCCTCTGTGCTTAACGAACATACCGATTTCCACAAAACTTCCGGGGTCGAGGAGCTTCTCAATCCTTTCGCGGGCGGTGAGTTTGCCCTTGGCGTGCTGTTTTTCGACGGCCTTTTCACCGCCCATGGCGAGAATCTTCTCCCTCTTCTCGTAAAGCTCCTTGAGCTTTTCCTCCATGCCCATAAGAGTAACCCCCTTGATTTCTTAGGGGTTGTAGTTTGTAAAGTTTAAAAGGGTTTTTGAGAAGGAAAATTTCACCCAAAAATGGATAATTTGTCCATAAAGGGATAAAAAAAGAAGGAAGACCTCAGAGGTGCTGTATTGGTGTTTCAGCACCACAGGCCTCACATTTGAGGAAGTGGAAGCGCCCACGCTTGATAATCTTGGTATCGGGGCTTCCACAGACCGGACAGATGACGTACTCCTTGAGGTACTTCTTCATCTTGTTGGCTATCAGATACGGAGTAAAGCGTCCCTGGAGGATTACGCGCCTGCCCTCTAGGGTTCCGGCGGTTGCCACCTCACGGAGAATGAACTTCAGGAGGTGGTTCGGATCGCGGTTCATGGCCTCTGCTATGTCCACGAAGTTCTCGATAATCGTCTTGTTGCCCGCTATCGTAACAACTGCCGGAGGAACCTCGAAACGGGACTTGTGGGACTTAACGTTCTCGGGCAACTCCTCGTAAGCCTTATCAAGGAGCTTCTCAAAGTCGTAAAAGTCAATGCTCTCGCTCATGTTCTCACCCCCTCATAGGTTTTCCCTTCGCTTTATAACCTTTGTTAGAGCACCCTGTAGAAGCCGGCCCTCGGTTCGTAGATTCTGCCATCGGCCTTGAGCTCCTCGATTAGCTTCTCCACCTCACGCTTGCTTCCAACTCCAGCCTGCTTGGCCGCTTCGATTACCTTCTCGGCCGGAGCGCCGTAGTCGCCTTCGCTTTCAAGGTTCTTGATGATATCGACCAGCTTCTCTATCTTGTTGAGCTTCTTTGAGCTCTTACCAACCTCAAGGATTGAGACGTCTATGTTGCCCTCCTCATCAACGGCGATGGTTCTCATCATGGCCTCTATGAGCTCTATAGCGGCCCTTGCATCTTCTCTCGTTACAGTCTCGCTCAGGCGCATCCTGGCGTGGGCCTCGCTCAGCCTAATCAGGGCCTCCAGCTGTCTCGCCGTTATCGGTATCGGCTGGACCCCCTCGTCGTCGCTCCTCTTGAGGCCCTTCCTCATCTTCACGTAGTAGCGCTTGATTTCTTCCATCGCCTCCCTGCTCAGAACCGGGTGAACGTTCTTTCTCGCGTAGGCTATATACTTCTTCAGCAGGTCGTAGGGTATCTTCGGCGTTACCACCTCGGCTTCTCCCCTTCTCACCCTGAGGATGTGCTCGGCTATGCTGGCATCTATTTTCTCATCCGGTTCATCGAGCAGGAGGAAGATTAGGTCGAAACGGCTCAACAGGGTGGGTGGAAGGTCGAGCTGTTCTGGCAGGGATTTGTGCCTGTTGAAGCGACCGAACTTTGGATTGGCCGCCGCTATAACCGTTGTCCTCGCGTTGAGCGTCGCTGTAATGCCGGCCTTGGAGATGCTTACGCTTTGTTGTTCTAGTGCTTCATGAATGGCACTTCTGTCACGATCACTCATCTTATCAAATTCATCAATTAACGCTATCCCGCCATCTGCTAACACAAGGACACCAGCTTCCAGGACCCAAGAGCCGGTGAACTCGTCCCTTACCGCTGCCGCCGTAAGCCCCGCGGCCGAACTGCTCTTACCGCTCGTATAAATCGCTCTCGGAGCCAGATTGGCCACGTAGCGGAGAAGTTGACTCTTCGCTACTCCAGGGTCACCCACGAGGAGGACGTGGCTCTCACCGCGAAGCTTCGTTCCATCTGGCAGGACCCTCTGCACACCGCCAAAGAGAGCGAGTGCTATGCCCTTTTTCACTATTCTATGCCCCCAGATTGCTGGGGCTATTGAATCAACTATTGCATCAACGATGTCCTTCCTCTTAGCTAACTCCCGAATCTTCTGCTCATCCTCGGGGGAAATCTCGAGTTCCTCAATTTCCTTGCTGAGTTGCTCAATGTGGTTAACCTCCAGAACCTTCTTGAAAATTGGCATCTTCTCCCTTTTCTCAAGAATAACGCGCAGGATTCCGGTTACCAGAACACGGTCGCCGGGTAGGGCCGTATCGACGAGGTCATCAAGCAGGATAGCATCGACGAAGCGGGGCATTTGGCCACCCTTCAAACTCTCGGGCCTGTCCTGCAACCTGAAGCTCTGGAAGTTTATGAAACGGCTCTTCTCAACGTCGAGCTCTATGTTTCTTGAGCCACAAGCGTCGCATTTCGTCGGCTTGACTAAATTTTCATAGGGCCTCTGAAGCCTTGTCATCTCGTTACCGCAGTCCTTGCACACAAAGACGGCCTTCTCAACGAAGGGCTTCACCTCACTCACGCGCGTGATTATTCCCTCAACCTGAATGAGCCTGTTTATGTGCTCGCTCCCGAGTTCCTTGACGAGTAGCGTGTTGGGAAGGTTGTAAAAGCGCGCATGGACCTTAAAATCCCTCTCAACGAGCAAAGGAGGCTCGCGCAGGATAATCTGGATTGCGTCCTCACAGCTCGCTATAGCCTCCTCCGGGTTGTTGAGGAGTTCCTCAGCCAGTTCAGGGTCAAAGGAGTTGAGGTGCGCCCAGTCTATCGCAAGGGAGCGCTTTGGCGTGACGGTGAGCAAATCCTTGAGACGGTTGATGTAGACCTCGTTGCCCTCATCATCAACGTACTCGCGGAGAAACTTTGCAAAGCGAGAAATCATCTCCTCCCTGTCCATCAACCATCACCAAGCCACTCGTTCCTTATTTTAGACATCTGGAGGTAAAGCCTCCTCTCCTCAGGAGAAAGCCTTGAGAGAAGCTCCAGGCTGTTCGGCCTGAGCATCACGGCCTTGAGAATCTTGTTGAAGCGTATCATCTTCAAATCGCGAAGCTTTTTCTTGAGGTTGGCCAGCTTCGTGAGCTTGACGTTTATCGTCTCAACGCTCTCGCCAGGGTTCAGACGGACGTAGTTCTCGAGGTAATACAGGTAGAACTCGGCCCTCTCGTAGAGCCCCTCAGGAATCGCCGTAAGAGGCTCACTCCCCCTCTCGTTCGCTATGGCCTTATCTATCTCGCCTATCACCTTGTCGGTCTCGTCAACTACCTCAACAATTCCAGCCTCCCAGAGCTCCCTCGCCTTCCAGTCCTCGATTAGGACAATATCACCCTGATTCCAGTCCGAAAAGGGTTTAATGACCTTGACCGCTATGAGGGCTCTGCCCGTGAACATGCCACCACCTTGAACGGCCTTGGGTTTTGGTCTAATAAACCTTGTCGGAACAGCTTAGGACGGTGTTGGACTCGGTTATGCCAGTTGTATTTCCACTCGAATGCATTCATGAACACAAATGACTGGAGGAACGCTTTAGACCTCGATAACCCTATAAACTCCAAAGAAGAGTTTCGGCTTAGGTGAGCGGTAATGCTGATTGGGATAATGAGCGACACCCACGATAACCTTCCCGCCATAAGGAAAGCCGTGGAGTTCTTTAACGAGAGGAACGTTGACCTGGTAATCCATGCCGGCGACTACGTCGCCCCCTTCGTCGCCCGGGAACTCAAGAGGCTCAAAGCCCCCCTCAAGGGAGTCTTCGGAAACAACGATGGTGAGAGAAGTGGTTTAAGAAGAGCCCTCGGCATAGAAGATGAGCTAATCGAGGTTAATGCCGATGGTATGAAGATAGCCGTAACCCACGGGACGAACGAAGTGTTAGTTAAGGCACTCGCCTACAGCAAGCTCTATGATGTCGTCATAGTCGGCCACACCCACCACTACGAAATCAGGGAGGTGGGAAGAACGATACTGGTCAACCCCGGGGAAGTGTGCGGTTATCTGACCGGAGTAAAGAGCGTCGCCCTCCTGGATACCAGAAAGAGGGTCGTTGAGATTTTCAACATCGAAACCGGAGAACTTTTGGGAGCCATGAGCCTATGAGGTGAGCCGATGGACATTTTAACACCCGGGGAGAGGCGCGACGCGGTCGTTTTCATAGGCGTTGACAGAGCGGGAAACGTGGAGTTCGTCAAGGTCTACGCCATAAACGAGCAGAGGGCAAAGGAAACCCTTGAGGAGTTTTTTAACGCAAAGGGCCTCTTCCCGGCCGATTACAGGCTCGTGAGCAGGGGGGTTGAAGACGTCTCCGGAAAGAAGGCGATAACCACGAGAAGCGAGGAGGAGCTGAGCTCTTCCCTCGCAAGGCTCGGCCTGAGATTGCTCTCCAACGGCGTGCTCACACTGGAGGGAACAAAGGAAGTCTACCAGATAACCCTCGTGAGCGACGTCCTTTATCGAAGGGTCACTGCCAAAAGGCCCGAGGTGAAAACCCTCGACTGGAGAGAGGTTCTTTCACTCGGAGTTGACACGCTCGTCGAGAACCTCAGGGGAGTTGACATATCTGACCTCGTTCCTCCGAATGCACTAATCCTCCGCGAGCCCAGTCCAGAAAGCGTTGCCGAGCTCCTGAGCGGGGAGCGGGACGGGCCCCTGATAGTGGAGACCAAAAACGCGAAAAAATACCGCGACTTCGATTTCTCCGCCTACGTAAGGATTCCACCCCTAACGAGGGAAGAATTTGCCGTGGAGCTCTCATCGAGGCTCGGCTTCAACGTGCCCCTAGAGTTCGTCAACCTCCCGGAGGAAAAGCTGAACCTGAGGAACGTCGAGGCTCTGGCAAAGCTGGTGGAAGCGCTAGTAAAGAGGGGCCTTGAGAGGGAAGAGGCCCTGAAGATTGCAATAAGGCTCAACTCCTCAAGGCCCTGAAGTACGCCTTAACGGCCTCCCTGAAGGCTGGATTCAGCTTTCCGAGGATGGCGTTAACTTTCTCACGCCTCTTCCTGTCCCCGGCGAGGTAGCTTAGGAGGAGGCACTCATCAACGCTCAGCTTTCCGATTTCCCCGGGCTCTTCTCCATTGAGAATCCTCTCGAGGAAGGGCCTTACCCTTTCGCTCCTCCTCTCGAACTCAAGCCAGTCCACGCTCAGCTTGTCCCCGGAGGAGATAAGCTCCCTCGACTTTTCGACGTATGGCCTTACCTTCTCGCCGAGGGGAGATAAGAGAACCCTCTCTATGAAGTCCTCGACATATGTCAAGTCATCGGCGAGCCTCTTGGCATCAACCACGTCAAGGCTCTCAAAGAGCGCGAGGGCGGTGAGGTAGCACTTCGCCGCGAAGGGCACGTTGGGAAGGTAAACGGTCCCGTTCCTCACCTCAACCCGTTCCCCGGGTTTCCTCTCGAGGTTCTCCAGGAGCATGCCGAGGGGATAGCTGAGGCTTTTAACGCAGAATTCAAGCTCGTCCATGTTCTCACCGGTGGAAGTTGTTCGGCCACCCTAAAAGTCTTTCGTCAGGTTTTTAGGTTCAGGAGCGGAGAGAATAAAGGTGGGAGAATGGAGTGGGTTGAAATAAACGGTTCCTACGGCGAGGGCGGGGGCCAGATACTCAGAACGGCGGTGGCTCTGTCCGTAATAACAGGAAGACCCGTGAGGATATACAACATCCGCGCCAACAGACCCAACCCGGGGCTAAGGACACAGCACCTCCACGGGATTCTGGCTTTGAAGGAGCTGAGCAACGCGAGGGTTAGGGGCGCTCAGGTAGGCTCAACGAGGCTTGAGTTCATTCCCGGTAAGGCGGAACCGAAGCACATTCGCGTTCCGATAAAAACAGCGGGCAGTATAACCCTCGTCCTCCAGGCTTTACTTCCGGCTATGGCCTTCACCGGGGGTAGCTTCGAGGTGACCGGAGGGACCGACGTGCCCTGGAGCCCGCCCGTTGATTACCTCAAGAACGTCACGCTCTTTGCCCTTGAGAGAATGGGGTTGAGAATTAGGCTCAAGATAAAGAGGAGGGGCCATTACCCGAAGGGTGGCGGTCTGGTAGTTGGGGAAGTTGAACCCTGGGAGGAGAGGAAACCCCTCATAGCCCTTGAGTGGAGGAAAATCGAACGCTTCGCTGGGATAAGCCACGCCACCAACTTGCCAGCCCACGTCGCTGAGAGGCAGGCAAATGCTGCCGAGGAAAGGCTGAGGAGCTTTTACAGCGTTCCCGTCGAAATAGAGAGGGAAGTTTCGCGCTCTCTCGGACCGGGAAGCGGAATAGTGGTTTGGGCCGAGACTGACTCGCTGAGGCTCGGCGGTGATGCTCTTGGAAAGCGCGGTAAGCCGGCGGAAGTAGTAGGCAGGGAAGCGGCCGATGAGTTGCTGGAAGGGCTAACGCCGAGAAAGGCCGTTGACAAATTCCTCGGCGACCAGCTGATACCCTTCTTGGCCTTCACGGGTGGAGAGATTGGCGTTGCCGAAATCACGAGCCACCTTGTGACGAACGTCTGGGTCGTGGAGAGGTTTTTGGGTAAAATCTTCGAGGTTGAGGGCGAAGTTGGGGAGCCGGGAGTTGTGAGGGTTGTGAAGAGGGCAGAAGTCTGACGAAGGTGTTAAATACCCACAATCCAAACTTTATGTGGTTGCCATGTTCAAGTGGAGCGAGTACGAAAGGTGGATGAAGCAGGCTGAAAAGACCCTTCGCTCTGCCCTCAGGGATCTGGAAGGGAAGGATTATGAGTGGGCGAGCTTTAAAGCCCAGCAGGCGGCAGAGCTGGCTGTTAAAGCTCTCCTTCGGGGAATGGGTTTCGCCCCCATCGGGCACTCCATAACGAGGCTTCTCAGAAACCTGCGTGATGAAGGCGTTGAAGTTCCAAGGGAGCTGTTCCACAGGGCTATGGAACTTGACAGGAATTATATAGCTCCGAGATATCCCGATGCCTATCCGGAGGGCTCTCCCTTCGAGTACTACTCCGAGGATATCGCTCTAGAGATGATTGATTATGCTGAAGAAGTCCTCAGCTTCGTCAAAAGAACGGCCGAAAATCTCACCCGAGATTGAGAGGTTCGTGAGAAGGATAGTTGACTACTTCAACGGAGACGCCACGGTTATTCTCTTCGGTTCTAGGGCTAGGGGTGACTACAACCGAGCGAGCGACTACGACCTGATAGTGATATCCAGAAAGCTTAGTGGGAACTTTCTAGCGAGGACAAAGCCTCTCTACAAACTCAACGAAGAGTTTTTACCCGTTGATGTGCTCGCTTACACTCCAGCGGAGTTTCTCAGGGCGCTTGAAAACCTCTCTCCCTCTGCCCTTGATGCCATGAAGGAAGGAATAGTCCTCCATGACAACGGTTTTTACAATGTCGCTAAGAGGCACTTCGAGGAGCTGAAGCGGAGGGGAATGCGGAAGGAAAAATACTGGGTGATGAGGGCCTAGTCCTTCGCTTCCTTCAGTCCCTTTGCCACCGACTCTCCGAGCTTTTCGGCGAGCTTTTCAAGCATTTCCTCCTGCTCGAAGCGCTTAAGACGGCGGTAGTTTATCACTAAAGAAGTCAAAGTGAACACAAATGCCAATGAAGACATGGCAAACATCCAGATCGGTATATTTCCCTCAGGATCAAAGAATAAAATCGTTTCGCCCAACACAATGCCAATTGCGATGATTGTGGATTCTTTTATCTGATCTACCACTCCCAATTTATCAAATTTTGGACTTTTGAACCATTTGACCGGTTCAAGAAGCCCTATAACGCTTGATAGAAGCAAAACAGTACCTCCCACAATCTCCAATGTCCCCATTTCCCTCCTCCCGGAGGGTAATATACTGGGACGAAGGGATTAAATACATGGGGGACGAAAACACCTGTTGAGAACGCTGAAAGGTTCCTTGAGCGAATTAAGACCGCTCTGGAGGAGCTTGAACATGGAGAAGAAAGCTCAAGCTCTTGATGAGTTTCTAAGAGTCCTACGAAAGCGCTTTGATGACTCAATAGAGGAGGTTATCCTCTTTGGCTCGTACGCGAGAGGTGACTACGACGAGGAGAGCGACATAGACCTTCTCATAATCGGCGAGGTGGATTTCAACGAGCTTATGGACGTTGTAACGGATATTCTCCTCAAATACGGCGAACTGATAAGTCCCATAGTCATCAAGCCGGAAGAGTTCAAAAGGAGGAAGGACAGCTTTATTAAAACGGT
>NZ_JALVAO010000024.1 GCF_027011145.1 Thermococcus sp.
CCTCAACGAAGGCCCTCTCCTCTTCACTTGGCCTGGTTCTCTGAAGGACTTCGCTGATGACCGCTTCGATGTCCATAGTTCTCACTCCGAGAGCTCGAATCTCGCAACCGTCTCGTAAATCGGTCCCCTGGGGGTTAGCGTGCTCTTTTTCAGCTCTATGGCATTGACCTCGAACTCACCGAAGTCCTCGTTGGCGAGGTCTTTTAACGCCATGGCCAACTCAACCTTATCCCCCACGAACTTAACCCTGCCGATGGTGATGTGCGCCACGAAGTCCTTGTCCTTTTTGAAGCCCAAGCGACGCATCTCCCTTTCCACATCAGCTGCTATAGCTCTAATCCCCTCGTCGTTCTCTATCCCGGCCCATATCACTCTCACGTAGTTCGGGTTCGGGAAGACGCCTATCCCCTTAACGCGAACGCGGTGTTTTTTGTGCCTTTTCGCTATCTCTTCTAAGGCTTTCTTGACCTCTTCAGCTAGGGCCTCGTCAATCTCGCCAAGGAACTTCAGCGTTACGTGGAAGTTCTCCCGCTCGACGAACTTTATCTTGGCAGATTTGTTCCCTATCCTTTCCTGGGCTTTGAGGAGGTTGTCCCGAACCTCATCGCTGACGTCGATGGCTATGAACGCCCTCATACCATCACCGAGAAAAGTTGGGGAATAGGGTTAAATGGGTTACTCCCTTACCACAACGGGGAACTCCTCCCAGGGGAAGACTATCCACTTGTCGGTCCTGAAGACGTAGAAGTCCGGAACGACCTTTGTCCAGGGCTTCATGCTGAGGCAGGCGACCCTGACCTCTTTGGCCCCGGCCTTCTTGACCTCGTCGATGACCACCTCAAGGGTCTTCCCTGTATCGCTGACGTCGTCCACTATGACAACCTTCTTACCCTCCAGCGAGCCGTGGAGGGGAATCGTTACAACGGGTTTCTCCATCCTGTCGTCAATCCCCTTGTAGAACTTGACGTCGATGACCTTGAGCTCGACATCGCCGAGGACGTGGCTCAGCCTTACTGCCGGAATTAAACCGCCCCTCGCTATTCCAACGATTACGTCGGGCATGAAGTGCTTTCTGAGCTCATCAGCGAGCGCGAAAACGGCCCTGTCAACCTGCCACCATGTCAGGTAAACCTTGTCCATCCCAACACCTCCGAATAGCGTGAGTTCTATGCCCTGCACTTAAGCTTTGGGTGATTGGTTGAAGTTAAAAGAAACGCCTTAAAAAACCTATTTTGGCAGGAAAATGTTAAAAAGGCCGGAAGGAGGAAAAGCTCAGCTGATGACACACTTGCTCCAGCCACACCTTGGGCAGGTGGCACAGCCACTCTCCATCCTCAGCTCCACCAGTTCGCCGTCCTTCTCGTAGCAAACCGGGCAGTAGGCAACGCCGAGGAGCTCCTTAATCTTCTCCTCCGGAATTTCCGGTTTCTCCGCGTGGTGGTGTCCTTGAACTGGTTTCGGTGCCGAGATGTGGGAAACCGAAAAGGTCAGCCCGGTTGGAGTTTCTTCCTTCTTCTTTCCGTTCGTGCCGTTGAGTATCGCCTCGACGTTGATGAACTTGGCCAGCCAGGGTTCCGCTTCTACAACAGCTTTCAGCTTCTCAACCGCGTACCTGCTCGGCTTGGCCGGAACGCGCTTTCTCTTCTCGCCTTCAACGCTGTAGACCTGAACCGAGAGCGAGCCGTCGCGGTAGACGGTTATCCCCTTACAGCCGAGCTTGTAGGCGAGCAGATAAGCAGCTTTAACGTCCTCAACGGTCGCGTCGTTCGGCATGTTTATCGTCTTGCTCGCGCTGTCGGTTAGCCAGAGCTGTATGTTCGCCTGAGCGAGAATGTGGTCGAGCCAGTGGACGTCCATCGAGGTGACGAAAACCCTCTGCACATCCTCAGGAATTTCTTCCAGTCCCTGGACGGAGCCGTAGTTGTCACTTATCTTCTTGAGGAGTTGCTCGCTCCAGAGACCGCGCTTCTTAAGTTCGGCCTCAAAAACAGGGTCAACGTAGTAGAACTCCCCTACTGTCACGCTCTTCTTGTAAACGAGGGCAAATATCGGCTCGATTCCGCTGGAGGTGTCGGCTATCATTGAAACCGAGCCTGTCGGCGGGCAGGTGGTGACCATACCGTTTCTAACGCCGTATTTCTTGATTTCCTCGACGAGCTCGTCCCAGGGCAGGTTCCATATCTCCCTGTGGTAGAAGCCCTCAACCGGTAGCTCACTGTCTTTGTATCTGCTCTTCTCGTAGAGTGGGAAGGTTCCGCGCCTCTTCGCGGTCTCAACGCTGTACTTGTAGGCGTAGAACGTCAGGTACTCTGTGGCCTTCCTCATGAATGCGAAGCCTTCCTCGCTGTTGTAGGGAATGCCCAGCTTGAAGAGGGCATCCGCCAGACCCATCATTCCGACACCTATTCTCCTCGTGAGCTTGGTGTTGTGGTCTATCTCAGGGAGCGGGAAGCGGTTGACGTCGATGGCGTTGTCGAGGTACTTGGCGACCTTCTGAATGACGTACGCATACTCGTCCCAGTCGAAGTAGGGGTTGCCCTCATCGTCATACTTTACGAACTTTGCAAGGTTTATCGAGGCTAGATTGCAGGATTCGTACTCGTAGAGGGGCTCTTCTCCGCATGGGTTTGTTGCACGGATTTTTTCGCCCTTTGCGGGCTCGAGAACGTTCCTCCTGTTGATGACGTCGAAGAATATAACCCCAGGGTCCGCTTTGCTCCAGGCCATGAAGGCCAACTCCTCGAAGAGGCTCTTGGGGTCTATTTCCTTGACCTTCTCGCCGGTCCTCGGGTTAACGAGGGGATAGCGCTTGCCCTCCTTCAGGGCCTCCCAGAAGTCCTCCCAGATGCCGACGCTTATGTTGAAGTTGCTCAGCACGTTGGTTCCGGTGTTTCTCTCCTTCGCGTGTATGAACTTCTCTATATCAGGA
>NZ_JALVAO010000025.1 GCF_027011145.1 Thermococcus sp.
AAGAGTGATAACGGTCAGAGAGTTGTACAATATTGTGGCGGGTGATTGACATGAACCTCCTCATCATAGCCCCCTGCCTCCTCAGCCCGTTCTACGTCTACCGCGGGCCGAAGGAGAAGGAGTACGAAACTGCGAGAAGGCTGAGAGAGCTTATCGGGAAGCTTGGAGACGAGTGGCAGGTCTTTGCCTATCCCTGCCCCGAATACGCCTTAATCGGCTGGCCGAGGGCGCCGGCGAGCAGGGAAGTCTACGAGCGCTTAGGCATGCGCGAGAGGGCGAAGATAATAGCGGACTTCGTTGGGAGGGTTCTGACTGACGAGAAGCCCGAGAAGGTCGTCTTCGTCGGCGTCAAAGGCTCTCCCACCTGCGGCATCTTCCACACGAGTTCAAGCAATCCTGAGAGCTATCCCTACAGAGCGATGCAGGAGTTCTTCTACCTGGGCAAGGAGGAAAGGTTAAAGCGCTCGAAGGAGCTTGTTGGCGAGCAGGGGTTCAGGCTCGTGAAGATGCCCGGAATACTCTTTGAGATACTCATGGCGAGGTTCCCGGAAGGGAGTTACATCGAGTTCGACAAGGACGACTTGGAGGGAAGCGTTGAGACGCTTAAGGAGGCACTTGGGCTTGGAAGTGGTTCTGGATGATGTGGTACACGCACGTTGTCTTTGGGGTCTTTTTCTACCTCGTGGCGGTTCTGCTTGGAGCACCCGCCTGGCCCCTCCTCATAGGGATGGCCGCCTTCGGTGCCTTAATGCCCGACATAGACCACCCGAAGTCCTTCATCTCGACGAAACTGCCCGGCGGAACGGTGATGCCCCGCTTCGTCGAGCACCGGGGAGCAACGCACACGGTGGAGGCCGCACTGCTGATTACAGCCCTCGTCGGTGGAATAGCTTACTGGATAACGGGGAGCTACTGGTTCGCGGTGGCCTTCTTCATCGGCTACATCTCGCATCTCTTCGCGGACACGCTCACCGTTTCGGGGATAAAGTGGAGCCTCTTCTCGAACTTCCATCCGAGGGGAAAGATAAGGACTGGAACGAAGGGTGAGGGGCTGGTTCTGATACTGATGACCTTCGCGACGATCGTTCTCGGAATTTACATCGCCCTGCCGGAGGAGACGAGCAAGAACCTCGGCTGGGTTATGCTGATAGCCCTGATAGCGACCTTCGCGGTAATAGGGAAGAAGCTGAAGAGGCTGAGGTGAAAGACAAAAGTATTAACATTTTTTGAATTCTCTCAACAAATACCCTGCTAATATTCCCACTATAAAAGCTACGAAAATAAAACTAACAAGACCAATAAAGCTTATTATCCCCAAAGTTTCTTTTTGTAATTGACCAACATGATAAATAGTTGAATTAGTTGTCTTAACGGTCAAATTATACGCACTATTGATCCACCGAGGGATGTATGCAAATATCTTTTTAGATAGCAACTTCAATGTATCCCAAGCATACCAGAGTATAATCCAAAGTATGATAGAAACTACTACCACCGCTATTCCAAACATTTTGTTTTTTCTTAGACATCTGAGAGAATCAATGGCAATCCCCATATATCCTTCTATTTTCTCTTTTAAGCTCAATAATAGACTGTGATCCCGATTAGAACCAATAGGAGAGACTGACTTATACAACCCCTTTTCAACTATTTTTATTGACTCAATGTCCTTCCAAAGGACGTTCCAGTAATCCCCCTCTTCTGACATTTTAGTTACCAAACTACTACCCTCGATTATCTGTCCATTATGCATCAGCTTGGATTTCCGAAGGACGAGAACCTTTCTATCCAGTGGGTCATAGAGCTGGCCGTAGTAGATGTTGCCGGTTTTTGTCTTGACTATTAAGTGAGGAAGGTTATTAGCAAAATCCCGCACTTTAGCTTTCCAGAGAAGACGCACGGCAGTTTCCTTAACATCACTTATTACATAGCTCAAGATAATTATCCAAATTAATACAACTGCCAAGTTCGCTAAGTTTATCCAGGGATCTTTTTTATGAGTGTTAGAGTAAATCAACATCCATATAAACGCAATTGCCCCGGAAATAACAAATGTAAATAACAGACCGAATGTAGAACGCTTTATATTGTCATTATTACTTAAAATATCTAACTCTCGTCCTTTTATTATCAAACTTCCTCTAGAAACTCCAAGCAACCATAACGTTTCGAGAAAGAAAACAAAAAGGAGATAAATAATTGAGTTTCCTTGCTCCATTTTCTTTCCCATCATAAATAAGAGACTCAATATTGAGACGGGTATCGAAACATTAACAAAAGAAATTCCTAACCTTCCCGGAACTTTTTTAATGGAGAGCATAGGAGTAATTACTGAAGAAGCCAAAATACCACAAATAGCAATATTCTCAGGACAGATATCCCACCCAGTAATCCAAGCTATGATATAAATTGAAAAAGAAATTGAAAGAGCAACAATGAACCACAACGGAAGGAATGCTCTAAGTGATCTACGTGACCATCCTTTAGATAGCACAAATCCTTCAAACTCATTGTTAATTTCTTTGATTATTTCACTGTAATGCTCAAAAACTGCATTATGAAACATTACCATCGAACGCAAAGGATTTTCATGACTAAATATTCTAAATAGTTCTACAAGACCAACAATTGCAGATGAAATATCGCCTATTAATGCCATAGTAACCACCAAAAAATTTTATTTATTTTAGAGAATTTAAAATTTTCCTCAACTCCTTGCTATCGCCTTCCTCACTAATCTCTCTGCCTTCTCCATCAGCTCCTTAGCTTTTTCCTCCGTGTGTGCCTCCAGCGTTATGCGCATTATCGGCTCGGTCCCGCTCGGTCTGAAGAGAATCCACCAGTCGTCGTTCTCTATCCTGACTCCGTCGATGTCTAT
>NZ_JALVAO010000026.1 GCF_027011145.1 Thermococcus sp.
CCTTATAGCCGTGGTCTATGAGCCACTGGATTGCGTCGGTTATCTCAAGCTCGTTTCTCCATGAGGGCTTTATGCTTCTAACGGCCTTGTGAATAACGGGCTTGAAGAAGTATATTCCAACCAGCGCAAGGTTACTTGGCGGGACTTTGGGTTTTTCAACGAGCCTCTTTATTGTTTTTCCATCTTCACTCAGTTCTGCAACACCGAACTGCTGGGGATTCGGAACCTCTGTAAGGAGTATGCTCGCGTCATAGTTTCCTTTCTCAAAGTGTTCTTTGTGTTTGACTATGCCTTCCTTGAGGATGTTGTCTCCGAGGTACATAACAAAGTCTTCATCTCCAAGAAAATCCTTGGCGACCAGAATTGCATGTGCCAGGCCTTTGGGTTCGCCTTGGTAAATGAATTCTATTTTGGCGTTCCATTTTCTGCTTAGCACTGTTTTTTTAACTTGCTCTGCGTTGGGGCCGACGATGATTCCAATTTCGTCTATTCCAGCTTCTATGACGTCCTCGATAGCGTAGAACAGGACTGGCTTGTTGGCGACGGGAATCAGTTGCTTCTGCTGGGAATACGTTAGGGGCCTTAACCGAGTGCCGTAACCACCCGAAAGTATAAGAGCTTTCATTATTTCTCCCCCATCCTTCTCGCGTTGTGTATAATTAGGTCATTTTTCTCAAGAGTGTTTCTACTAAAAACTTATCCTTCATACTCAATTGCTAAACCTTTCAATGAGTCTCGCTATGAGACCTGCCCTTACGCCAAACTTTCTTTCAGCAAGTTTTATTATATCAATGTCAACTTTATCGAAGGCTCCACTAACGAGAACAACTGCATAGAATATGATGGACACCACAAACGTATACATAATCGCGAAGAAGATGCTCTCTGCTTTGAGGAGAAGTGCAACTCCGGTCATGGCGATTCCCGCAATGAGAACTTTTACGTAATTCTTTTCAAAGGGGTTTATCCCTTGATTGGCAAGCACTATGCTCTTATATATATTGGCGACAACGTATGAAACTGCCGTGGCTATTGAAGCACCCACCATTCCGTAGAGCGGTATCAGGATGTAGTTCAGAACTATGTTAAGCGTTGCCCCTATGAGGTTTCCCTTCATGTCCTCACTTGGTTTCCCCATCGTGATTAGTGTTAACCCGTTGGGACCAACTATCGAGTGGAACATAAAGCCGACAGCTAGGATTATCATAGGTTTCCAGGCAGATACGTACTGTTCCCCGAAGAACGTCCTCAGAACCGGTATTGGGTAGGCGACTATGAGTATAAACAGCGGGAACGTTAGAAGAACCACCCATTTCGTTATTGAAACGTAGAACTTTCTGATTTTTTCGATTTCACCCCTTGAGTAAAAACCCGTTGCGAGTGCAGTATATATAACCGTAAAAGAGCCCAGAAACACGGGTATAAACCTCGTTATTGGGCCCGCGGCGTTGTAAATTCCGACTATTTTATCCCCCAAGAAATGCCCGAGCATCAAAGTGTCGGTCCATGTCATTATGAACGCAACCAGATTGGAGGCCATGAGGGGTATTGAAAAGAGAACCAGGAGCTTGGCGAGTTCTTTTGAAAACATTAACTTTCCCGGCAGGATGTTTTTTTTGAGAAGGTCTCCCGTGAGAACTCCAAGAAGAACGAGATATGTCGTTAGGAATGCGATTGGAACGTAGGTTATTTTTCCTGCCACGAGGATTACGATAACCGTCAGGAGAAAGTACGTTAGGGGCATGCCTATCTTTCCGTAGAACAGAAATTCCCTGACCCTACCAAACCCCTGGGTTATAGCTATTACTATATTAAAAACGGCGTTCAGGGGAAGTGCAAGGGCCAGAACTCCCAGCATTTCTGTGAAGAGTTCCCCTCCCCCGATGTACGCCGGTAAAATGCCCTTTATGGCCTCAAGAACCATCAGACCTCCGGTTGAAGTTAGGGCTACCAAAATCAGCCCAGTGGATATGAGCTCTGGCGTTTTTTCCCTTCTGGTGTTGAGAAAATAGGAGACCTGCCTCTGGATTCCCATGGGAAAGCCCAGCATGACAACAACGAGGGTTATCGTGAAAACGGTCATCGCCAAGTTATATGTTCCATACTCATTGGGCCCAAAATACCGGCCTATCACGGCCCTGACCAGAAATCCGAACACCGCTGAGAGGACCATTCCAACCAATGCTATTGCCCCGCCTCTCGCGGCCCTTCCAAGCTCGGTTACAACCTCGTCACTCATGTTCTCACCGTCACGTGAGCCTTTTGAGTACTATTGCCAGCCCAATGAGGAGTATTATCAGGTTGATGGCCTTTTTCAGTTTTTCCTTATCAACCTTGGCGTTAACGTGCGTTCCGAGGTAGACTCCCGGGACTGTTCCAATGATAAGTGACCCGGCCAGGGGGTAATCAACGCTCCCCATACTCGCATAGCTCAGGAAACTCATTGCCGACAACACCAGCCCGTAGAGTATCGTCGTCCCGACGACTTCCCGGGGGTTAATGCGTGCGATGTTCATAAGGGTGAAGCTGACTATTACCCCAGCCCCAACGGATGTGAACTGAACCGTTAAACCAACGATGAAGCCGAGAAGATAAACGTAGGCCCATCTCGGCTTTACGGGAACTCGTATTTCCCCCTTCAGGATTCCCAGCGTTGCGGTTATTATCAGAATCAGCCCTAGAACGAGCGTTAGGTAGTGGTTGAGGATTTCCTTGGGGATGTGTCTCATGGCGTAGCCTCCTATGAGAACCGCCGGAACGCTTCCAGCTAAGAGCCGAAAGGCTATGTCCCTCCTCACGTGGCCCCTCTTTCCGTGAAAGAACACCCCGAAAACCCTCGTGACGGTGGCGTAGAGCAAATCGGTTCCAACGGCCGTTAGGGGCTGGACGCCAAGAAAAATGAGGGCGGGCGTCATCAGCGAACCCCCGCCCACGCCGGTGAGGCCTATGAGGAACCCAACGATGAAACCCAGAACGATGAACGTTATCACTAAACCACCTCACAGGTAACCGAGCTCCCTGGCCTTCTCTATTACTGCCTCTACCTCCTCCTCAGGTGTCATCTTTGAGCTGTCCACCTTTACCTCGGGGTTCTCGGGCTCCTCGTAGATACCATCGTAGCCTGTCAGACCCTTAATCTCACCCCTGATGGCCTTTGCGTAGAGTCCCTTGGGGTCGCGCTGGATTCTGACCTCCAGGGGGGCGTAAACGTAGACCTCGATGAAATCGCCTATCTCTTTCCTCGCGTACTCGCGGACGGCCTTGTAGGGCGAGATTAACGAGACTATCGCTATGACCCCGTTCCTGCTGAGGAGCTTTGCCATGTGAATGACAACGCGGTTGTGCATCTCTCTGGCCTCTTTGGAGAACCCGAGGTTCGGGTAGAGTGTCTTCCTTATCGTGTCGCCGTCGAGTATTTCAACGCGGTAGCCCATCTCCCTCAACCTTTTGGCGAGTTTGACGGCCAGCGTTGTCTTTCCTGCACCGCTCGGGCCCGTAAGCCATATCGTGAAGCCTCTCTCAAGGTTCTTCATTTTTATCCCCGGTATTAAGCCTCTTAAGGACTTAAAAAATTAAGGGACTCACGGGAGAATGCTCTGTCCCCTCAGCCTTTCCGCTTCTGCCCTCAGGCCGAAGAGGTTAAGCACGGTTGGTGCGACATCGTAGATTGTGAGCTGTGTCTGCTTCTCTTCATCAAGCCCTGGCAAGTAGAGCGAGAATACACCGACCTCGGAGTGGTTGGCATCATCTGGGCCGGTGTCGTTCTCCGGGAGGTAGTTGCTCTCCCAGCCGACGGTTCCAGCGGCACGCCAGTTCAGGTTGTCGAAGTAGACCATTATGTCGGGCTTGCTACCCCTCGCCACTGGATAGATGTCCTCCGGGTAGTAAACCCTGTTGTCCCACTTCTCGCCGTTCGGCCCCCTAATCGAGCGTATAAGCTCAGCAACCTCGTCCCTTACCTCGTCGAACTTGCTCTTTGGTATCTTTCCGAAGAGCTCCCTGCCCTTTACGTTGAGGAAAACTCTGGAGTAGTAGCCACCCCATCCCCACGCCGTCGTTTCCTTCCAGTCCACCTTTATCTGCTCAAAGCGTTTAATCTTCCCGTCGTGGAGAACCTCCGGGTTCTTTACCTTCAGGAGACCCTCCTCGGCAAGCCACTGGTTGACGGCGAAGTTGCCGTGCATGGCCTTTATCCCGTGGTCCGAGACTATCATCACAGCGGTTTCGTCGAGGTCTATCAACTTCAGCGTCTTTCCGATTTCCCTGTCCAGAAGCTTCCAGTAGTCGGGAATGACGGTCTCGTATCTGTTCCCCTTGCCGGGATAGAGGTGGTGGTTTTCATCAAAGTATCTCCAGAAGGCGTGGTGAACCCTGTCGAGCCCAATCTCAACGAAGTGGAAGTAGTCCCACTCCTTCTCTTGGAGGAGGTATCTGATGACCTCAAACCTCTTCTCCGTCATCTCCCAGAGGCCTTCCTTGACCTCGTCTTTCGCTTCCTTCCTGAAGGGGACGTCGAAGATGTACTCACCAACTAAGCGTTCAATCTCACCCTTGAGTTCCTTTGGATAGGTATAATCCACGCTGGCATCGGGTGTTATGAAACAGCTGACGAGGTGGCCGTTGATTGGCTTCGGTGGATAGGTTGGTGGGACGCCGACTATTATCGATTTCTTCCCTTTTTCACCGAGGTAGTCCCATAGCGTGGGTTCCTTAACCTTCTTGCTGTGGGCAATCCAGTACTCGGTGTAGCTGTAGCCCTTCCTGTGCCTGAAGCCGTAGAGGCCAAGCTCACCCGGCGTCTTTCCCGTCACCATCACCATCCACATCGGAATCGTTATGGCCGGAATCCCCGTCTTCATCGGCCCGTGAATCGAGCGCTCGATGAGCTTTCTAAGGTTCGGCAACTCGTCGTAGAACTTCCCGAAGAGCAACTCCGGCGGAGCTGAATCGAGGCCTATGACGAAGAGCTTCTTGGTCTCGGCCATGCCTTCCCTAACCTTCTCCTCAAACATCTTACCACCCCAGACGCGTTTCTATCACGTTCAACGCCATTTCAACTTTTTCTTTCTCGCAGATGCAACCGAGAACCTCTCTCTTTCCCCCGGCGTTGGTGCCAAGTTGTTTAACTTCCTCTATTATGTTGGCCATGTCTATTCTCCCCGCCATTTCGGGCGAAACCCTGAAGTAGAGCTGTGCCTTCCCGTGGAAGTCCCCGTTTATCACGATTGCTCCCGGATATTTCTTCTCCCACACGAGCTTCCTCGCGACTTTGGAGATGATATTGAATGGGCTCTCAAACCTGACGAGGGCAAAGCCTTTTCTTTCCTCAACTCGGGACAGTGCATCTTCAATGGCCTTTTCTATCGCCTCGACTTTTTTAAGCCAGGGTTCATACTCAAGGAGGTCCCTGACGTTGTTTTCAAGGAGGACCCCAACGGCCTCCTCCACGGCTTTTCTGTCCATTGTTATGTAGTTGGAGTCGATGAGCTCTACCAACCTCAGGGCATCTTCCTCTGAGAGGCCTTCCCTTTTGAGGAGCTCCCTGACGGTGTTTAACCCGAAGGCCCTCTCGCCTATATCCCCCACAACTCCGAGGGCTGTCCACGCGTTGAATAACCCAAAGCGCTCCGAAACGACGAGGGAGCACGAGGGGTAGTAGTTTCCTTCCAGAGAGGGGTTTACCTGCTCCACTAGGGGGTTCTTGATTCTCCCCTGATTGTGGTGGTCGATGAAGAGTGTGGGGATTTTCACGTTCTCAACTTCCTCTGGAACGTTGAAATCGAGGACGTAGAGCTTTTCGGCCCTATCTATAGCTTCCCGGATTCTCTCATCAAACCTGAACTCACCTATCGGCGCGGTTAAGTTCGTGAACTCCTCCATTTTGAGGGCCTTAACGAGAAGGGCCGTTGAGGTTATTCCGTCGGTGTCCCAGTGGTGGACAATTAGGTTCACCTAACTCACCTCTGAAAAATAATTAGAGAGTCATTCAACAAAGGGATTCTCAAAGCTCCTGACGACCTCATAAACTTCAGGCCTCATCATGTACTCCGGGGGCTGTTCACCGGCCATTATCATCTTCCTGAGCTTGGTTCCGCTTATGTGGACGTGGAACTCCTCACTGTGGGGGCATATCTTTGCGTTGACCATCCCACCGCACTTCTTGCAGTAGAAGGCCTCCCTGATGAACATCGGTGTTATGCCGAGGTCTGGGAAGTTGTCGAACATATCCCATGCTTCGTAGGGGCCGTAGTAGTCTCCAACTCCGGCGTGGTCTCTTCCCACTATGAAGTGAGTTGCACCCATGTTCTTCCTCATTATGGCGTGATGAATTGCCTCTCTGGGTCCGGCGTAACGCATCTCGTAGCGAACAGTTGCGAGGGTCGCGCTGTCCTTGGGATAGTAGTGCTTGAACAAAGCTTCGTAGGCCTTTATTATGACCTCGTCCTTGTAATCACCTTTCTTCTTTCTGCCGAGGACGGGGTTTACAAAGAGCCCGTCAACGAATGTCAAGGCCGCTTTCTGGACGTACTCGTGGCCGAGGTGCGGAACGTTCCTCGTCTGGAAAGCCACTATCGTCTTCCAGCCGAGCTCCTTGAAGAGAACCCTTGTCTCCACGGGTCTGAGCGTGTACTTGGCGAAGGGGTTTGGAACCTCGTTGAGGAGCTCAATCTCACCGCCGACAAGATAATCCCCCATCTCCATTACCCTGGCAACGCCGGGGTGCTTTACATCATCTGTCTTGAAGACCTTGACTGCGAACTCCCTCTTGTCGTATGTGTAAATCTCCTCTACGTGCATCCTCGCTATGGGGATATCGTTGTGGTAGAGTAGTATCGCGTCGCCCTCCTCGAAGTTCGGTTCCTTCACATCCAGAACTATCGGAATCGTCCACGGCAAATCGTTGCTCAGGCGCATATTATCTAAAACGCTCTGGAAGTCGTCGCTTGTCAGGAAGCCCTTGAGGGGAGAGTAAACACCGTGGGCTATGTTCTCAAGGTCTATGGCCCTACCGTGTTCAATATCAACTCTTGGATACTCGTTCTGCTCGTTTAAAATCCTCTCGCGGGTTCTCTCGGCAACTATTCTCCTCACAAGCTTTCCACCATGGGGCTTTGAAACCATTCTACCACCTCATTTTGAGTTAAAAAGAATAGGAATCAGTCGAGGTAGCCGAGGGCACGAAGCCTCTCCTTGACCTTCTCTTCCTCCTCCTCGCTGAAGACCTCTTCCTCTTCCTCCTCGAGGCTCGCCAGGACCTCTCTGAGGACGTAGGTGACGTACTCGTCAACGCTCTCAAAACCGGCCTCTTCAACGCGTTCTTTTATCCTGTCGTAGAGGCTCTTGGGTATCTTAACTTCGACGAACTCTTCCATTGACATCACCGTTACCAATACATGGGTCAATTTTTAAAGAGTTATGCTTTCCCTTGAAACCTTTTTAAGCCCTGGCCTGAACTTATACCGCGCGATGATGAGTGATGGGCGAACCGAAGGGTGACGAAGGAAAGGTGATCGCTGAGCAACCCTTTTAAGTTCCCCTTTCAACTTTTTCAGGGATGATGAGTTCAGCCTTGTCCGAGCTGTGACGAGGGAGTGACGGACTGACCGTTCTCCTTTTAAATTAGTCTAATTGAATTCGAAAACCTAATAACCTTCAGTGTGTAAAGGAAAATTAGAAAAGTTTAAACGTTTTGTGCATATGCACAAAAAGGTGATAGCATGGAGGAAATCTACAAGCCGATTTGGGTCAGCATAGTCGGCAACGTTTTCCTCGCGGTCATAAAACTCGTGGTCGGCTTCCTTTACTCCAGCATAGCCCTCATCTCAGATGGGGTTCACTCGCTCAGCGACGTGATAACGAGCGTTGCCGGATACTTTGGTATAAAAATTGCATCAAAACCTCCCGACAAAGACCACCCCTTCGGGCACTCCCGATTTGAGCCCCTTGTGGCTTTTCTGATAGGCGAGGCCCTTCTGGTGGTTGCCTACGAGATTGGAAGGGACTCTCTGATAAGACTCCTCCACGGCGAGAGCATAGAGGTAAACGGAATAATGCTCGGGGTAACGGTTCTCTCGATAGTGGCCAAGGAGGCAATGTTCCGCTACTCCGTTTACGTTGGAAGAAAGCTCAACAGCCAGATTCTCATAGCTGATGCATACCACCACAGGAGCGACGTTCTGAGTAGCGTCGCGGTTCTCATTGGCCTCGGCCTTCAGAAGTTCGGGTTCTCGAGGGGCGACGCCCTTGCCGGGTTAGTCGTTGCGGTATTCCTCGTCAAGGTCTCCTTTGAAATCATACTTGAGAACGTCGGCTACCTCACCGGCAGGGCACCGCCCTTTGAACTCTGTGAGGAGATTAAGAAGCGTGCCCTCAGCGTTCCAAACGTCCTTGGAATCCACGACCTGAGGGCCCACTACGTCGGAAACAAACTTCACGTCGAGCTTCACATCGAGGTCCCTCCCGAGCTTTCCCTGAAGGAGGCGCATGACGTAAGCGAGGAGGTTAAAAAGAGAATAGAGGAAATTCCGGAGGTTGACAGGGTCTTCGTGCACGTGGATATAAGGGGAGTTACAAAGTGATTGCTTCTCTCAAATCCCCCAAAAACGCCTCCAGGTGCTCCCTCTTCACGTGGGGCATGATGACTATTCTGATGTAACCGCGGTGGGCGCTTATGCCCCAGCCCTTCCTTTTAAGCTCTTCCTCAACGGCTTCAAGGTTCTCCGTTGAGAAGGAGACAATGTTTAAAACCGGCTCCCGGATTAGTTTGACGCCGGGTATCTTCTTGAGCTCCCCTGCGAACCACCTGCTAAGCTCCATAGCTTTCCTTACGATTTCCTTGTATCCGTTAAAGCCGAGGTGCTTAATCATGGCCCACACCGCTAAGGCGTTCGCCCCGGGTCTCGTCCCGGTTATGGTCGCCTGCCATATCTTGCCCCCGGCTAAATAGGGGGCCAGGACGCTTATAGCCTCCAGGTACCTCTTCTCGCGAAAGATTATTCCACCAGCGGGAATTGGAACCATGCCCATCTTGTGGGGGTCTATGGTTACGCTCTTCACGCCCTTTAAGCGAAAGTCGAAGTCCGGAATCTCGTAGCCGAGGGCCTTTGCGAAGGGAATCACAAAACCGCCGAAGGCGGCATCGACGTGGAGCGGAAGGTTGTAGTCCAAAGCCAGGTCACTTAAAGCGGGAATGTCGTCAACGACGCCCAAACCGGTCGTCCCTGCTATGCCGACTATTCCAATCGTGTTGTCGGTGATTTTGCTTTCGACGTCCTTTACGTTGACTGAGTAATCCTCGTTCAGCTCGGCCCAGACGAGCTTAACGCCGAGCATCTCGCCGGCTTTGATAAAGGAGAAGTGAGCGCTTCTCGGGAGAATAAGCTCGGGCTCTTCTACGTCCGCCAGGTTGCGGAAGGCCCTTACAGCTAGAATGTTCGCCTCCGTTCCGCCGGAAACTATGTGGCCGTAGCCCTTCTCCAGGCCGAGGAGGTTGGCAAGCATGTCAATTGCCTCTTCCTCGACCTTCCTGCTCCCGGTGTGCAAACCCGGGTCGCCGAGGTTTCTGTCTATGAACTCGGTTATGATTTTAACGGCGAAGGGGTGAGGATACGTGCACATCGAACCCAGGATTTTACCAGAATCGAACGTTAAATCCTCCCTAGTCTTCAGCCTTAACTCCTCAAGAACCTCCTCCTCGTCCGCGCCTTTCTCCGGGAACATGCTCTCACCTGAGGGGCGTTGGGTTCACTGAATTTAAGCCTTTGCCCTTTCGATGTATTTCTTAAAGAATATCGGCGTTGTGAGTGCGGTGAGCATCGAGACTGCAACGACGCTCGCGAAGAGTGTCTGGTCTATTATCCCACTGCTGAGTCCGAATGTGAGTATAGCCAGTTCGAGGCTTCCCCTACCGCCCATACCTATCCCGACCGTTATCGAGTCCCTCCAGTCGAGGCCCGAGAGCTTGGCACCGAGCCCACAGCCGATTAACTTTCCGAGAACGGCCGAGAGGTAAAGGAGGCCGATTAAAGCCAAATTGAGGTCGTGGAGCGGTGGGTTGAAGACCAGGCCAACGTAGATGAAGAAGAGAGGTATGAAGAACTCCGTGAGAACGACCTGAAGGTCCTCGATGAGTTCGTTGAGCTTAATCCTCGTTACCACGAGAGGGTCCTTCCTCTCACGGAGTCTGCTTATCGTCAGTCCCGCCAGGTAGGCCCCGATAATCTGGTTCAGGCCGACCCATTCGGCTATTATGGCGAGTGTAAAGGTCAGTATGAGTGTAAACGTGAAGAAGACGTTGAGGTTTCTGACGATGGAGTAAAACCATCTGGCCCTCTTAAAGACCAGCTCCGAGACGAGGAGCGTTGCACCGATGAAGGCAAATATCTTCACCGTTAAAACGCCAAAGGAAACGAGGTCAAGGCTTCCCTTCGTCATGCCAGTTATTATGCCTATCAGATAGACGGCCACGATGTCATCCACGAAGGCGGCTCCCATTAAAATCGAGGAAACCTCCCTCTTTACCCTCTCCTTGACGAGAACACCGCTCGTGACCTCTATCGCGGTGTTGCCCAGTGTCGCACCTATGAATATCGCCGCGGCGATTCCCTTGCCGAAGAAATACACCGTGAGGAAGCCGAAGAGGAAGGAAAAGGCAACTCCAAGAATCGCGACGAGAACGGCCTTTCCCGTGTTCTGGGCTATCGCCGAGAAGTTGCTGGTCAGGCCCATGTAAAGCATCATCATTATCAGCCCAAACTCGGCCAGAACCCTGAGCTCTTCCCCTGGTTCGACTATCCCGAGGACAAATGGGCCGAGGACGATTCCTGTGAGAACGTGGGCTATTATCGGGTGTATTTCAACCTTTTCAAAGGCCCATTCAAGGCTCTTGGCAACGACCAAAAGAAGTGCTAGGTAGCCGAGGTACACTTCATCCCCTCCTGGCAAGGAGAACTCCAACAATCCAGAGCACCATGAGGAGAAGGGCCAGCAGTGAGACCAGCGTTACAGCGCTCCTGCTGGTGCCGAACACTATCGGGATAGGCCCTATCATTATAACTCCTCCGCCCTCGACGTTCCCCTCACCACTGAAGGCCGAAATCAGGGTCCCTATAAACACCAGCAGGAAGCCTATGAGTATCAGCGCTATCCCGGCTCCAATGAGAACTTCTCCTCTCATCGGGATTGAGTTTAACCCTCTGTTTTTAAACTTTCCCACCGAAGGGTTTAAAGGCCCGTTTCCAACTCTCAACATGCTTGTAATCGTTGACCTTGACGATACTCTGTGCAACACCTGGGAGGCCGGAAAGAGGACCATGCTCCGGGCCGTTCCCTTTCTCCTGAAAAAGGGGAAGCTAAGGGCCCTTCTGTACCTCGTTACTGCCAGGTATAAAAAACTAGAAAACTCTGAGAAGTTTCATATTCTTGACCTTCACGAGCTCGTCGAGGAGCTTTTCAGGAGGATATACCCGGGGATAAGCAGAAAAGAGCTCGATGAACTCGTTTCCTTCGTGGAGGAGCATTTTTTCAGGCACCTTCGCCTTTACGATGATGCAATCCCCTTTCTTGAGGGACTCAAGGGAATGAATGCAAAGGTTGTTCTTGTAACCGATTCCTCAACCAACTGGCAGAGGAGGAAGATTGACGTCCTCGGCATCGGGGGTTACTTCGATGACGTGATAATAAGCGGTGAAACCGGCCACAGCAAGTTCGAAGACTACAACTTCCGGCTGGTACTAAACCGCTTTCCAGATGGGGAAGTTTACGTTGTCGGGGACAGGGACGAGACGGACATGGCCGGGGCGAGGGCCATAGGTGCGGTGGGAATACTCGTGAAGAGGGGCTACTTCAGCGGAAAAAAGGTCAAACACGCCGATTACGTCGTTAAGAACCTTCGCGAGGCCCTGGAGGTGATTGAGAGTGAGCATAAAAAGAGAGCTAAAGCGTAAGGCGCTCCATCTCACGGGGCTGATGATACCCGTGTTCTACGTTCTCTTTGGTAAAACCTATACATTGACGTTCATAGGGCTTTCCTTTGCGGTTTTTGTTGCCCTTGAGCCCTTCCGCGTAATTGAGGAGTGGAGAGATTCTATAAAGAGGCGCCTTGGTATATACGCTCCCCCGGAGGTAATGGAGAGGATAGAGAGACTTGAAGTTCACATCAACGACATAACGCGGGAGCATGAGCGGAACCGAGTCGCGGCGCACATCTACTTCGCGGCCGCCTCGTTCATAGTGGTGTACTTCTTCCCCGAGAACGTTGCCATAGGCGCCATAGCCCTCGCGACGCTCGGCGATGCCCTCGCTGCAATAATCGGAAAGACCTTTGGAAGGCACCGCTTCTCGAACGGCAAAAGCGTTGAGGGAAGCCTGGCTTACTTTTTCACCGGTATGGTGATTCTGACCCCGCTCGTTGGACCTTTTCCGGCGTTGATAGGCTCCCTTGCGGGAACAATAGCGGAGTTCTACAACCTGCCTCCGGATGATAACTTCTCCAACCAGCTCGCCGTGGCCCTGGCCGTCTATCTCTTCCACCCCTGAGGGAAAAAGTTATATCACGTTTGGTGATACTACCCTGTTGGTGAAGACCGTGAAGTTCATCTTCGGAATCCACAACCATCAGCCACTGGGAAACTTCGGCTGGGTTTTTGAGAGTGCTTACGAAAGGGCTTACAGGCCCTTCTTTGAGACCCTTGAGGAATACCCCCACATGAAGGTTGCCGTGCACTACTCCGGCCCGCTCCTTGAGTGGATTGCCGAACACAGACCCGAGCACATAGAACTTTTGAGGAACCTCGTTAGAAGGGGCCAGCTGGAGATAGTCGTTGCCGGTTTTTACGAGCCTGTTCTGGCATCTATCCCCGAGGAGGACAGGATAGAGCAGATTAACCTCCTCAAGGGTTTTGCAAAAAGACTCGGCTACGATTCAAAGGGTCTGTGGCTGACCGAGCGCGTCTGGGAACCGGAACTTGTGGGGGCCTTAAAAAAAGCGGGGATAGAGTACGTAGTCGTTGACGACTACCATTTCCTCAGTGCCGGCCTGCCGAAGGAGAGCCTGTACTGGCCCTACTACACGGAAAACAACGGTGAGGGCATAGCCGTCTTCCCGATTGACGAGAGGCTCCGCTACCTGATTCCGTTCCGCCCCGTGGAGAGGACCCTTGAGTACCTTCACTCACTCGACGACGGCGATGAGAGCAAGGTCGCCGTTTTCCACGACGATGGGGAAAAGTTCGGGGTCTGGCCGGGAACCTACGAGTGGGTCCACGAAAAAGGCTGGCTGAGGGAGTTCTTCGATGAAGTTTCGAGCGACGAAAAAATAGAGGTTCTACTCTACTCAGAATACCTCGAGCGGTTCAGGCCGAGGGGGCTTGTCTACCTTCCGATAGCCTCTTACTTCGAGATGAGCGAGTGGTCTCTGCCGGCTGAACAGGCGAAGCTCTTCGTTGAGTTCGTGGACTGGTTGAAGGCTCGAGGCGTTTTTGAGCGCTACCGAGTCTTCGTCCGCGGTGGGATATGGAAGAACTTCTTCTTCAAGTATCCCGAGGGCAACTACATGCACAAGCGCATGCTGATGGTGAGTAAACTTGTGAGAAACAATCCTGAGGCGAGGCGCTTCATTCTCAGGGCCCAGTGCAACGATGCCTACTGGCACGGTGTCTTTGGGGGCATCTACCTTCCCCACCTTCGCAGGGCAGTGTGGGAGAACATCATAAGGGCCAACACCTTCGTTTCCAGTGGAAGCTTTGTGAAAGATATCGACTTCGATGGCCTTGAGGAGGTCTTCATCGAGGGCGAGAACTTTTACTATGCCTTCAAGCCCGGCCTCGGCGGTTCCTTGGTTGAGTTCAGCTCAAAAAGCAGGCTCGTTAACTATGCCGACGTCTTGACGAGGCGCTACGAGCACTATCACTCCGTTGGAAGTGCCGTTCCAGAAGATGCCGGGGAAGGCGTTGAGAGCATCCACGAGCTCTCCCAAGGCATCCCTGAGGACGTGAGAAATGAGATTGTCTACGACTCCGTTAGGAGGGCCTTCCTCCAGGACAGGTTCCTAAGACAGGAAACAACCCTCGATGACTTCAGGCTGAACCGGTATGACCCTCTGGCGGACTTCTCGAAGGAACCCTATGGTTATTCCCTTGAAGATGGAAGGCTGAGGCTCTGGAGGAGTGAAAGTGGGTTCTCGGTTGTTAAAACATTTAAACCCACCGATGACGGTTTTGTGGTCGACTACTCTGTTGCCGGGCGCGGAACATTCGCGGTCGAGCTCGACGTAGCGGTTCATAGCGTGATGGAGAGTCCGGGAGAGCTCTATGGTTCTGGGGTTGAGGTTAATGACAAGTACGCCGTCGGCAGGTTCTCCATCGAGCTCGATGGAAAGGCTAGGATATGGAAGTTTCCGGTAAAAACGCTGAGCAAAAGTGAAAGCGGGTGGGACTTCATACAGCAGGGGGTGAGCTACGCCTTCCTGTTTCCTGTTGAGGGGACACTGTCCTTTTCGGTAAGGTTCAGAGAGCTCTAGGCTCGGATTGTAAGGCCCTCTACGTCTCTTTTTATTGACTTGACGACCTTGAACTCCCCTATTCTTCCGTGGGAGGACACCCTTATGATTGTTGTCGCGATGTCCTCGATAAGGTTGAGGAGGTACCTGTGCTCTTCTCCGAGGAGGGGTGCTTTTACGAGGTGTACTGCAAGTCTGTCCCTGTTGCCAACGTATTCTGAGAGCAGGCTAACCGCCAGATGGACGCTCTTGGGTAGCACGTCCGAGGTTACAAAGAGCTTCTCCACTCCTAGGGCGATTGTTAAAACCGGTGCATTTTCCTTTAGGAATCTCTCATATGCCTCTTTGAACTTCCCAATTAAAATAACTGGCTCGGTCAGGTCGCTTATCCAGGCTATGACGTTTCCCCTTTTCACACGTCCCCCTATTTTTATCACGTGGGTGGTGTCAAAACACTCACAGTCCAGACCGGCGAGCCTTGCCTTTGAGGTGAGGATGTGGAATGAATCGACGACGTCAATTATGAGCACGGTATAGCCCTTCGAACGGCCCCAGCTCATAAGCTGGTAGAGTCCAAAGTACTGGTCTTTCAAGTCCATTCTTTCCACGAGGACTATCTCCCCCAGTTGCAGTGAATCCCAGAGCTCTCTCATCAGGTCCCCTGTTGTCATTAGAACCTCCCTCCAAGCTGGAACCTATTGTTTTTTCTTTATTTTGCATTTTGAGTATATAAAAAGTTCGAAATACTATCATTGCTGGAAATATTATCTGGGCTCAGCTAGGGTGGCCATCGTCACATCTCAGGGCCCGAAAGTTTCATCATCACCCTATCCTAAAGTCTATCGGCTTCTCCAACCTCCAGAATCTGCAGAACGAACAGACTTCACCGCTCGACGGCATTCCACAGACTTTGCACTCCCTGAGCTTTACTTCTTGGAGTTCTGCCTCGAAGAGGTGCTTTTTCCTCAGGAAACCCTTGACGAAGTTTATCTTCGTCCCGGGCCTCTTCTCCTCCATCTCGTTGAGTATCTCCTTGTACTCGATTGTGGTGGCACCCACCGCGTGGGGACACTCCTCCATCATGTAGTCGATTCCGCTCGCCAAAGCGTATGCAACGACTTCCCTCTCGGTGACCTCGTAGAGCGGTTTGACCTTCTTCACGAGCTTGCCGTTGAACTGGCTCGGCGTTACGGGCCCCTGTTTCGCTAAATACTGCGTGTTCCAGTGCATCATGTTGCTGAAGATGAAGCTCGCCTCGTCGTCGAGGTTGTGGCCCGTCGCTACAACCTCGAAGCCGTTGTCGTAGGCGAACTTGTTGAATATGTAGCGCTTTGTCAGGCCACAGTAGGAGCATGTAGGTCTCCTCGTCCTCACCTCGCCTATGCCCTTGCCGAGCAGTTCCTTGACGCGGACGATGTGGAGCGGTGCTCCTATCTTCTCGCACTGCCTCTTTGCGTATTCCTCACTTTTTCTGGAGTACTCGCCAATGCCGAGGTTTATGTGGAGGCACTCGATGTTGTAGCCGAGCTTTTTGAGGATGTAAGCGGTAACGGCCGAGTCCTTTCCGCCAGAGACGACAACCAGAACCCTCTCCTCGGGTTTGAGCATCTTGTATCGTTCTATTGTCCGCTTTACCTTTCTCTCAAAGTATTCTTTGAAGTGCTCCTCGCAGAGATACATTTTTGGGTAGTGGAGCTTGATGAAGGCAGGTTTATCACAGAACTTACATTTCACGGGCATTTTCTCTCCACCGGAAATAGAGGAGAAGGGGGGCTTTTAACGTTAACCTTCCGACGACCTAACCTCGTCTCTTCCTAACAAAAAACACGGTGCCCACCACAATAATCACCACCAGTCCGGGCCCGCAGATGCTCTTTTTGCTGGAAGTTTGGGGTGAGGGGGATGTTTTGTTCATTCTTTCAACGGTGTTCACGTGAGAACATGTGAGGTTTCTCTGTGCAGACGTTTGAGTCTTGGTTTCGTTCAAAGTGGTATTCTCCCGAGGGGCAGTTGACTTGCAGACCGTTACATTTACGATTTTAACACTCTTGGGAAACCAGAAGCCCTCTATTAATCCTTTGGAGTTGTTGGTCGTATTGATGTAGACTATGGTAACCTTCCTCGTGTTATTGTCTTTTTTAAGAGCGAAGTAGACAGGGAAAACGCTCGAGTTCACCAGTGTTACCGGACCAGGGGACCACCTGCTCACATTTCTATTCAGAGCAATCCAGATGTCGCTAATGTTCGTGTGGCCCCACTCACCGGGACCCAGCGACTGCAACTCAATCTTCCATCCGTATATGGAGTCGCTGACGTTCCCCTTTGGAAGCCAGAGCCAACTAACGTTAGCAGGCTCAATACAGAAATGTCCGGTGTCAAGCCGGTAAAACCTATCAATTTCATCACTGGAATACTTAACCTCAATGTACCAGCTCCCATTTAGAAAGCTCGCCCCTTTATATTCCACGTAGGGTGTTCCCAGCACGGGCGTGAAATTCAGGAGGTAGAGGTGGGAGCCGTTGAAGTAAAGAAGGTATTCATGACCGTAAAAGACGGCCGGCCAGCAGTTGGTCATTCCACAGTCAATTCCCCACTGAAGGATCGAGAGGTGAATTAATGCTCCAGTTCCGTTTGAGAGAACGGAATACTGAACTTCATAAAGGCCGCCGGGAGCTTTAACATAAGGATACGCAGAGACTGAAGAGGAAAGAAAAAGAAGGAGGAAGATGGGGATTACCAGTCTGGACATTTTGATCTCACCTTATCAACGACTCTTAGGTCTGTGCCGAAGTAGTAGGCCCTCGTTGAGAATGCACTCGGGTTTACCTCTGTAATTGCTCTGTAATAATCGCATGCGCGGTTAATGCACTCTTCTTCTGTTTCTGGGGTCGGGCTCTCATCGCATCCGACTTTTTCTTTGAAATGATCGTCTTCCCAGGTTCCTTGAGTGCTTTTGCAGTATGCACAGTTACTTTTTTCACCAATTATACTGTTATCGGCCTCCATTTCGATTGAGAGGCCTTTGCTGGCCATCCATCCTACACGACGCACAAGTTCTTGGAATGTGTAATCACTGCCATCACTCAGTTTAGTGGTCTGGTAATAGTGGGGCTGAACAAACACGTGATTAAAATACTTTGCAAGAGTGGGAATAGCACAAAAAGTCTTTACCTGCTCCATAGTCCTGTCTCCAATGGTGGGAATCCAAACCAATTCTAACCCATTGCTGTGAATGTAGTTGCTCATGTACTGGATGAACTCCTTCGTAACGTGGGCTCCATCGTAGGAGGTAGTCTGAAGGCAACTCTCATAACTCCAGTAAAATCCAGTGAGGTCACTGTTGTCAACGCTTAGAACACCGTCAATCCAGCCCTTGTAGTATGAGTTCACGCCAGAGTACTCAAACGGTATCTGCACTTGATCCCGTGGAAATCCTTCGGGGCGGCTAAAGGGTATTGTTATATACAATGGCATCCCGTATATGTGGTTTGGATACCCATCTTGCAAATTCCCTTCCATCGTTGTATCCCGAATTATAGAATGGTCCGCTGTACTTAATCCCCCTCCCTTCTCCGCTGAGAACGACAACCCTATCAAAGCCCCTCTCCTTAAAGTCGTCAACGGTGGCTTTTCTACTCCCCACAGTCATCCTTGACTCGTAGTCAGAACCATTCCACCGAACCCACCACAAACCAAACTTAGACATAAGAAATCACCAATCACCAATAGTTAATCGGAGTATAAAAACCTTTTGGTTAAACAAACATGCTTAAAACAAACAAAAAGTTTCAAGACAAGCGAATTCAAGGGAGAGTAATTGATTACAACGCCCTTTCTATGAATTCAGGTTCACGCTTCCATCCCCTCAATTTTCTCCTTCCAGTTCCCCGGCTTCCTGAAGTCCTTCTCCGTGTAGAGGCCCTCCTTCTTGAGTATCCCCCTCGCCGCGAGAAGGCCTGTGGCGGCGGCGTTGACTATGTCCCTGCTCAGCCCGGCACCGTCTCCAGCGGCGAAAATCCCCTCAATGCTCGTTTCAAGGTTCTCGTTTACTTCCACCTTCATCGCGTAGTACTTTATCTCCGGTGCGTAGAGTAGAGTGTGGTCGCTCGCGACTCCGGGGAGAACGCGGTCGAGCTTTTCAAGGCCCTCTATGATGTTGGTAACAACGCGGTGTGGCAGGGCCATGGCAATGTCTCCGGGAGTTACGTTCTTCAGCGTCGGCTCGACGTCGCTCCTCCTTATCCTCGCCCACGTGCTCCGCCTTCCCCTCCTCAAATCTCCGAGGCGCTGGATTAGTGGCTTGCCCCCGCCTATGGTCGTTGCCAGCTGGGCTATGCTCTTCCCGTAGGCCGTTGTGTCTTCCACCGGCTCGGTCAGCTCAATCCTGCTCAGGAATGCGAAGTTGGTGTTGTTGCTCTTCTTCTCGTGCATCGAGTGGCCGTTCACTCCAACGTAGCCGTCGTAGCGCTCCTCAACGACGAAACCGTTCGGGTTTGTGCAGAAAGTCCTGACGAAGTCGTCGTAGGTGTCGGTATAGATGTGGAACTTGGGGTCGTGGTTTATGCTCGTTATTGGCTCCATCACTATTGCCGGGACCTCGACGCGGACGCCAACGTCAATCGGCCCGTGCCTCGCCTTTAGACCTATTTTTTGAGCCACCTCGTGGAACCAGTCGGCACCGCCCCTTCCCGGAGCCACTATTATGTACCTCGCCTTAATCTCGAAGACGTCCTTTCCGCGCCTGACTTTGACCCATCCCTGGCCGAACTCAAGGGCTTTTGTCCAAAGGAGGAACTTCACGCCTTTGCTTTCCAGGTGCCTCTTTATGTCGTCTATAACCTCGGGCGTTCTGTCCGAGCCGATGTGGCGCTGGATTATCGGAATGAACTTCACTCCAGCTTGGGCCGCCCTCTGCTCCCAGTAGCGAACCTGCTCCTGCTTTCCCTTGAAGAGGTTCCTCGGGGCCTTGTGCCTCAGGAAAATCTGGTCTACCTCCCAGACGAGTTGCCAGGCGTAGTTCTCGTCGTTGGTGAGCTCGCTTAAATCACCGCCTATGTCCGGGCGGAGGTTTATCGTTCCGTCGCTCAGTCCACCGGCACCGCCGACGCCACTCATTATGTGGCAGGGCTTGCACTCTATGCAGTAGCCGAGCTCGAACATCGGACAGACGCGCTGTTTGACGTCACCGCCTTCGTCGATGACGAGAACGCTTAGATTACTCTTCTCTGCAAGCTCGTAAGCCGCGAAAAGGCCGGCAGGTCCGGCGCCGATAATCACAACATCATAGAACCTTCCGCTTCCTTCGCCGGAAACCATATTTCCCTTGCCGAGTTCTATGGCTTTGCCCTTAAAAAGCTTTTGGCAAGTTTTTGGTTAATTATGGGCTATTTTTATCCTAAGTTTAACTTGTTTATGCCAATAGCGGACCGAAGCCTTTAATACCTCCCACGGGAACTCTCAAAGATGTGATACAATGGAGCGTCCGCTGAGGGTTAAGGCCAAGAAGGCGAGGGTTCTTCACACGAAGAAAAAGCTCCTCCAGCTCAAGAGGAGGGAGGAGCTAAGCCACAACATCCGCTACATAGAGAAGGTTCCCGTTGAGATAGTCATGGACAGGGACTTCGTCAGGGTTAGGCCCGAGGACTCTCTGGCGACTTTGATTGGCCTTTTGAGGGGTGAAGAAAGCTCGGCAGTTGTGGTCGATGACTCGGGAAGGCTAGTTGGCTTCGTCACGGTGAAGGACATACTCCACCTCTTCGCTCCGTTAAGGCACCACTCCGTCGTCGGCCTCTCGCTTCTCAAACGCTACGCCGTCAACAGGGCCACCCGCGTGGGGGACATAATGGTGACAAGGCCGATAACGGTTAACGCCGGGGACACACTTGGACACGCGATAAGCGTCATGCTTGAGAGCGGGAAGCATCACCTTCCGGTTGTTGATGACTCTGGAAGGGCCGTTGGCCTGCTTGAGGTCAAGGACATAATACGTCTCATAAGGCTCGTCTCGCTGTGAGGTGTTGGCATGGACCCGTTCCTTGAGCTGGCCTTAATCCTCGTAACAGCAAAGCTCTCCGGTTACCTGAGCTCCAGAGTGGGTCTCCCGGCGGCAATGGGCCAGATACTCGGTGGAATCATCATCGGGGCGAGTTTTCTTGATTTGGTTGCCTACGATGAGGGCGTAAGGCTGATTTCGGACATAGGCGTTGTCATGCTACTCTTTCTTGCCGGACTTGAGACGGACATCGAGGAGTTCAGGCGCGTGGGTTTTCCTTCCTTCGTGATCGCTTCCCTTGGTGTCGTAGTTCCCTTCCTCTTCGGTTACCTCCTGGCAGTTGAGTGGGGTTACCCAAAAATGGAGGCCCTCTTCCTCGGTGGCGTCATGACGGCAACGAGCGTCAGCTTAACCGCCAACGTGCTCCTTGAGATGAAACGCCTCCGCTCCAAGGTCGGCTCGACGATTCTGGCGGCGGCAGTTGTTGATGACGTTCTCGGCATAGTAATCCTTACAATTCTCGTGGCCATGAGCACCAAAGGAACCGTCTCGCCGGCTGATGTCGGGATTATACTCGCCGAGGTTTCGGCGTTCTTTCTCCTCAGCTATCTCCTTGGTAGAGGGGTTGTAAAGAGGGTTCTCCGCTCGTCCCACCGGATAAACCTTCCCGAGACCGTGACGAGTGTCGCGATAGTTATAATGCTCCTCTTTGCCTACCTCGCGGAGCGCTTTGAGATAGCGGCCATAACGGGTTCCTACCTTGCTGGGGTTCTCGTTGCGGGAAGCGAGGATGCTAAAAAGATAACTGACAAGATGATAACCCTTGGTTATTCCCTCTTCATCCCGGTCTTTCTCGTGGGTGTTGGAGCGGAAACCGATGTCAGGGTTCTCCTGGTGGCTGGTTCCTTCACGCTCATATACTCTTTCCTCGCGGTAATTGGAAAGGTTCTGGGCTGTGGGGCCGGGGCTATTCTCACGGGCTTCAGAAAACTGGAGGCCCTCCAGATAGGGGTTGGAATGATTCCGAGAATGGAGGTTGGTCTTATAATGGCCAACATAGGCCTTGCCGAGGGCGTTTTAACTCCTGAAAGTTTTTCCATAGCGATAGCGATGGTCCTCGTCACGACCCTCGTCACTCCTCCGTTGCTGAAGGTTGTTTTCTCGGCTGGTCGTTGATGCTCTTATATTACAGTGTTTCGTAATTTATGTTATAATCTCAACTTTAGAGCAAAAATTTAGTTATAAACTTTTAAATATTTGTTCAATAACCCGATTATTGGAGGTGATGGCATGGATGCAGAACTCGTGTGCGGACTCTTACTCGTGATGAGGATTTCTGAGAGGGATATCTTAAAAGCAATAAAGCAAACGCGCCTTCGGCGTGGTGTGTCCCGCCTGCAGTTCAGTGGAGGTAACTAAGTTAGGTTATATTACGAGAGATGGCTTTAAAGTCCGGCGCTTTCGATGCAGGCAATGTGGCAGGACTTTCACGGAGCTTGATGGAACACCTTTCAAGGGAGTTCATAACCCAAAGGCTCTCGTGGCAGTGGCATATCTCCGTCTCAGGGCTGGTTTGGGCGAGTCTAGCATAGCAAAGCTACTCGGGATTCCTTATTCAACTGTCAGAAGACTCTCCAAGCGCGCGATGGAGCACAGAGATTTCATGAATCAATTGCTGGGTGTGTTGTTGGATGTTCGCTCTGAGGATTTGTGTTAAGAATACTGTTTAGTTTTTTACTCTCCCTTCTTCGCTTTGACCTCTGTATGCTTGAGGTTTTCGGTTTTCTACTGCAGCTGTTGGGTTTTAACACGATTTGAACTTTGAATCTGTCGCATTTTTGAACTTGTGCTAATAGTTAATATTACGAAGGGGTTAAAAGGGTACTGGAGTAAATCCTTGATACTTCTAGAGGAGAATAATTGTGAGAAGAGCGTCTACCATTGTTTCTCTTATGAGTGTCTTACTTATAAGTGTCTTAACTGTGGCTTAAGCTCTTTCGTGAAAATGGGTGTTGTTATCAAAGCCAGTGGTCTCAGGATTCAGCATTTCAGATGCATGGTCTGTGGGAGAACCTTTACCGAACTGGAGGGAACGCCTCTAGAGGGGTTTCACGACATTCGTTTTGCCCTCGTAGTTGCTTATCTTTATCTATGCCTCTGAATGGAACCCGGAACAATAACAAGAGCGACAGTGCATTTGTATTCGACTGTAATAAGGCTCGTTACAAGAATAAAAATGAAAAAATTTTCAAAGAATTGCTTGTTTTTCACTTGGTGTTACATTAGGAACGGATTGTTACTTTAGATGACAATTTTTGTTGGACCCAGCTAGGGATTTATTTTGTTCAACATTATGTGTCTTAGTCCTTCTGCTAGAGGTTAGGATTTCAATATTTTAAAGATTCAGTTTCGAATCCTTAAACATTTTTTAGAAGTATTGTTTATGTGTTTTATTTTGTAAAATTTTTAGTTAGTTTTGGAAATTGTTGTGAAATTTTTATAACAATAGTATACAAAAATACTTAAAAATGTTACCCTTATATTAAAAATCATCACAAATGGAGGGGGATGTGGGGTGGGAATCGCAGAGATAGTGATGAACCGAAGGACTAGCGCCCTAGTTGAGCACACCTCTGAGGACATAGTAGGCTATGTGTTTTTCAAGTTCCTACGCGGAATCATAGACTATTACGATGGTTCAATGGACATAGTGGTAACGGATTTTGTTGATTCTCTGCCAGTGTACCTTCATCAGGCCGAGCTTCTTGGCTTGGACGTTGACTTTATAGGCAACATCTCAGTCATCAAAGTTGGAGGCAAAATAAACGTTGGAAACGTTCTCTACAAGGTGCCAATATCCCCGTATCCAGTTTACAAGACCCGCTATGAGGATGCACTGTCCAAGATAGTTGAGAGCAGAGCCGGTAGGGTTCAGCTCAACGTCCAGCTAGGAATTGAGATGGTCATGAATCTCTTTGACAGAAAGGAGCTGATTGAGCAAATACATGACATCGGGCGTCAGATAATCCAGAACAAGGACGTTATCAACGTGGTATTTGTCAATGTTGAGGCCGTTGAAAGGGCCTCCTCTGAGGCTCTGCCCCTCTTGAGGGTCATGTTTCCTTTGGTCTTTCAGCTTAGGGGCGGAGGGGAGACGTTTACCGTTAGGAAGAGCGTCTTTCCAAGACTCAGGGGAATAAGCGGGGAGGTATGAGTCGTGAACTTCAGGAGGAAACTTTTCCTTTCCATTGCCCTCCCCCTTGTTCTTGTGCTTATCAGTGCAATCCTCACCCAGCAGTTTGCCGTGAGAGAGCTCACGAGGTCTTTGGTGTCGTCCGGAGCCTCTGTGCAATTTGCCCTCAACTCCCACGAGCGTGTTCTCTGGATGAGCGTTGGAGTAATGGCTCTCACTGCCCTCGCCTCTGGTGGGATGGCTTATAGGTTAATGAGTTCTGTTCTTGAGCCCGTTGTAGAGGTAACGCGTGTTGCAGGTGCAATATCTGAGGGCAGGCTTAAAGAGGCGGAGAGAATGATAGAGAGAATCAGTTATCGTGAGAGAGATGAGATAGGCAGACTCCTTGATGCATTTAGAGTCATCTCAACCGATGTCCTTGAGACGCTTGAGCTCATCGCAGAGAGAATGGAGAAACTTGCCGAGGGTGACGTTTCAGAAGAGCTGACGGCCCACGCCAAGGGTGACTTTGAAGAAATCCTCAACTCAATGCGCTCCGCGATTGGAAACATGAAGAATCTTATGGTAACCGTTAAGGAGCTCGCCATGACCCTTGAAAACCGGGCTGATGAGCTCACTAGGATTACATCTGAGATAAGCGAGGCCGTTAACCAGGTCGCGGAGGCAATAAGTCAGGTTAGTGTTGAGGCCCAGAGACAGCAAGAGAGTATAACTATGGTGATGGACAGCGTTAATCTAACGGCTGGTCTGACCAGGAAGACCCTAGATGCAGTTGAAGAGTTCAGCGATGTTGTCAATGAAGTCCTCACCATAGCACGCGAGGGTGAGGAAAAGGGTGATAAAGCAATCTCTCAGATTGAGCAAATCCAGAGTTCGATGCGTGCCATAAGCGAGGCCGTTTCAGAGGTCGCCGACAGGAGTAGGCGGATTGACGAGATAATTAATGCCATCAGTGCCATCGCGGAGCAGACAAATCTTCTGGCGCTTAACGCGGCTGTTGAAGCCGCCCGGGCAGGAGAGCTTGGGAAGGGTTTTGCGGTCGTTGCAGATGAGATTAGAAAACTTGCAGAGGAGAGTAAGCAGGCGGCGGAGCGAATAAAGAGTATAGTCAGCGAGATTCAGGATAAAGTAGAGAACGCCGTCGTTGAGACAAGGAATGGCTCAAAGGTGATAGAAGAGTCTGTTGACTTCCTGAGGGAGACAGTGGGTTATCTAGTAAACATTGGTGAACTCTTGGGGGATGTAGAGGAGCGCTTCTCTGAGCTCAAGTCTGAGATAGAAAAGACAAGCGAAGAAGTGGAAGAAGCCAAAAATGCTCTTGAAAACCTCGCCGCGAGTGCTGAGGAAACTACAGCCAGCGCTCAGCAGGTCAGTGCGAGCGCCCAGGAGCAGGCTGCTGCCTTAGAAGAAGTCAAACGAAACATCATTGATTTAAGAAGAATAGTTAGTGAGTTGAGAAATACTGTAGATTTTATTCGGGTGGAGGGCTGAGATATGGAACATGTATTTGAAATGGATGTTATTGGGGAGCTCATCATAGGTAGCTTGGAAAATGGTTCTGTAACTTCTATTCTCTATGATGCATACTCTCTAGGATGGGTACTCGGCTTTGAGGTCTTTAGAATATTGTTGGAAGAGGGTTTTTTTGGGGTTATTCACAACTACTCTCTCCCAGTTCCAAGGCTCGTTTCCCGAGCTTCGTTCATGGGACTAAACATTACAGAGCTTTCTAAAAAGAACTCCCTGAGAATAATCGATGTGTTCGGGTCCCGTTATGGCATACCAATATCCGACCCTTACGTTATTAGAGTGGATAACCCTAGTGAAGACACACTAACACCAAAAATTGAAAGAGTATACCAAAATAATATCTATCCGATTTCGGGGAGTAGAAGGATAATAAAGCTAATTTATACTCTTGATGGGACGGTTGTAATGTTTGGTGAAAAACCAACGCTTAGGCTTCTCAACTCTGAGGTCGCTTTCCTTGCTAGGGAATCTGTCAGTCGGAAAATTTCAACGATACTTCTCCTCAATACTGACGTTGTCTCAGAACGTCTCGTGGCTTGGGTTTCCAGTATATCTGATACGATGGTTGCTTTCAGGTCGAGTATAAAAGATGACGTTCTTGTGGAACGGATGCTTATACTCAAAACACCAAGTCCAAGCTTTGAACCTATGACATATGAATTTAGGATATCCACAGAGAATGGAAGGGCACATAATCTTCACTTTGAGAGGCTTAATTAGCTCGGCCAACCGAGTGCTCATCACGACTCAGCCAGTGCCGGTTTCGTCATCGCCTTTAAAAGTTGGCATATCTTTTTAAATCGCTTTCCCCAGATTCCACCATGAGCGAGCTTTCCACGATACTCAGCTCTGCACTGCTCATGCTAATCATGATAGACCCGAGCGATAAGATACTTCTGGTTACGTTTCTCCGCGAGGACTTCCACATAGAGGATATAAAGGCCCTCATAATCCGGGCGAACCTCATAGGTTTCCTCCTTCTGGCAACCTTCGCGATAGCGGGTCAGATAATCCTTCAGGAGATTTTTCACATCAACATAAACGCCCTGAAGGTAGCGGGTGGCTTCGTTCTCTTCAAGATAGGTCTTGAGGCCCTCGAAGGCGGTGGAATGTTCACCCTCAAGAGGGAGAGGGACATACTGGCTCTGGCGGCGGTTCCAGTAGCGATGCCCCTCATAGCCGGTCCAGCGGCCATAACCGCGGTAATTACACTCACCGCAGAATACGGCTACGTTGTTTCCCTCTCCGCTACGGCCATAGCGATAGCGCTCGTTGCCATCTCGATGTTCATAGCTCTCTACATGATGAAGTCCGTGAACAAGACCCTGCTGAGCGTTACAATCAGGATAATAGGCCTCTTCATAATGGCCATTGGAGCGCAGATGATGGTCGAAGGCGTCGTTGGAATCTACCTCCTCATGACCTCCGCCGGGTGAGGGTCTCGGGATAACCTTATTAACATCAAAATCTCTTCTTCCGAAAAGGTGAGAGACATGAAGGTAGAACGCGTTAAAGGGACGAGGGATTTTCTTCCCGAGGAGATGGCGAAGAGAAGGTGGGTCTTCGAGAGAATACGCGAGGTCTTTGAGCGCTACAACTTCACCGAGGTTCTCACCCCGACATTTGAATACACGGAGCTCTTCAAACTGAGGAGCGGTGAGGAGGTTGTCAAACAGCTCTACGCCTTCCTCGACAAAGGGGGAAGGGACATCTCTCTCAGACCGGACATGACGTCGAGCGTCGCCAGGCTCTACGTAAACTCATTCCAGACCGCTCCAAAGCCGATAAAGTGGTACTACATAGCCAACATGTTCCGCTATGAAGAACCCCAGAGCGGTCGCTACCGCGAGTTCTGGCAGGCCGGGGTGGAGCTCATCGGTAGCGATAAAGTTGAGGCCGATGCTGAGGTTATAGCGCTCTTCGTTGAGAGCTACCTCTCGACGGGTCTGGAGGACTTCACTGTGAACATTGGCGACAGGATTCTTCTCGACGAGTTCGCAAAGATGCTCGGCGTTGAGGACGACATAGGTTTGATGAGGCTCATAGACAAGAAGGACAAACTCTCCAGGGAGGAGTTTGTTAAAGCCCTGAGGGACTTCGGGCTGGACGAAGAGGGTGTAGAGAAAGTCCTCTCGCTGATTGAAATCAAGGGAAATCCAGATGAGGTCCTTCCAAAGGCCGAAGAGCTTTTTAAGAGTGAAGAGGCCAGGGCCGAGATTGGCAGGCTCTACGAGCTGGTTGATTTGCTTGACTCCTACGGTGTCTCAAGGTGGATTAGGATAGACCTCGGAATCGCCCGCGGTTTCGACTACTACACGAGCGTTGTCTTCGAGGCAATAGCGCCAAACGACATCGGAATCGGTTCGATTGGCGGTGGTGGACGTTACGACAACCTCATAGAGGTCTTTGGTGGAAAACCGACTCCCGCAACTGGCTTCGCCATCGGCCTTGAGAGGCTAATCCCAATCCTCGAGTGGAAGGGCCTTATTCCCGAGGTCAAGCTCAGGCCAGACGTTTACGTAATTCCCATCGGGAACGAGAGGGAAATCAAAAAGACTGCGGTTGAGGTACTCTCCGCTCTGAGGAGGGCGGGAATCAAGGCCGACATCGAGCTGACGGGGAGGAAGCTCAGGAAAGCCCTCGACTATGCGGGCAGGCTTAAAGTGCCCTACGTTGTCCTCATCGGCAGGAGGGACCTTGAGAAGGGCAACGTCACAATCAGGGACATGGAGAGCGGAGAGCAGATTGTTGTGAAGAAGGAGGAAGCAGTCGGCGAACTCACGAAACTGCTGGGAGTTTAGAGCTTGAATTCCCTTGCCTTCCTCTTCATTCTCCACTCCTCGAGTTTCCTCACGAAGGGACATCTGGAGCGCCACCTTTGAAAGGCCCTCTTTATAACACCGCACACGCGAACCACCAGAGTTTATAATGGATAACCGTTAAAATCCTTTGTGCCGTAGGGATGATGAGTCTGGAGCCCCCTGAGAAGTGATGAGGTTTCGCGGGGCTGACCGATATGAAGAGGCGCCTCTGCAAGGAATACATTCAGGAAATTGAAAGGCTCGAACGTTCAATCCGCGAGCTGGAGGAGGAGATAATAGAGCTGAGGATGCAGTTGAGGCTCAAGGTTGACGAGGCCAACAGACTGGCCATAGAAAACGAGAGCCTCAGACACAAGCTCGAGCTAGCGAAAAGACGGGAGGCCTACCTCATTGAGCTCCTTCAAAAGCTCAAGAGACCCGTGGTTCTTGTTAACCCCGAGGAGTTCGAGGACGTTGATGTCGATTTGGATCCCGACTTGAGGGACTGAGAAAACCTTAATAGGACTCCTCCTTTTCTTAAGTCAGTTCAAGGGGTGAAAGTTATGAGCATGGACATGACGACGAGGATGTTTAAGGAGGAGGGCTGGATTAGGAAACGCTGTCCGAAGTGCGGTAAGTATTTCTGGACGCTCGACCCCGACAGGGAAACCTGTGGCGACCCGCCCTGTGACGAGTACCAGTTCATCGGAAAGCCAGGAATACCTAAGAAGTACACCCTCGACGAGATGCGCGAAAAGTTCCTGAGCTTCTTCGAGAAGCACGGTCATGGCAGAGTTAAGCGCTATCCAGTTTTACCACGCTGGAGAGACGATGTTTTACTCGTCGGAGCAAGCATAATGGACTTCCAGCCGTGGGTTATAAGTGGCGAGGCGGACCCGCCCGCGAACCCGCTCACGATAAGCCAGCCTTCAATTCGCTTTACGGACATCGACAACGTTGGAATAACGGGAAGACACTTCACGATATTCGAGATGATGGCCCACCACGCCTTCAACTACCCGGGCAAGCCGATATACTGGATGGACGAGACGGTTGAATTAGCTTTCGAGTTCTTCACCAAGGAGCTCAAAATGAAGCCCGAGGACATAACCTTCAAGGAGAACCCCTGGGCCGGCGGAGGAAACGCCGGGCCGGCCTTCGAGGTGCTCTACCGCGGTCTTGAGGTGGCTACCCTCGTCTTCATGCAGTACAAGAAGGCCCCAGAAAACGCCGACCCGAGCCAGGTGGTTGAGATAAAGGGCGAAAAGTACGTCCCGATGGAGACGAAGGTCGTTGACACCGGCTACGGCCTTGAGCGTTTAGTGTGGATGAGCCACGGGACGCCAACGGCCTACGACGCTGTCTTAGGTTACGTCATTGAGCCCCTCAAGAAGATGGCCGGTGTGGAGAAGATAGACGAGCGCATTCTGATGGAGAACTCCAGATTGGCCGGAATGTTCGACATCGAGGACATGGGTGATTTACGCTATCTCCGCGAGCAGGTGGCAAAGCGCGTTGGCATAACCGTTGAGGAGCTTGAGAAAGCTGTCAGGCCCTACGAGCTCATCTACGCCATAGCGGACCACACCAAGGCCTTAACCTTCATGCTGGCGGATGGAGTGATTCCCTCCAACGTGAAAGCTG